>JASHSZ010000346.1 GCA_030040815.1 Streptosporangiaceae bacterium | reverse complement strand
GGAGCATACGTCCGGATTAGCTCATTCGCTGGAAATGGGACTTTTGTGACTGCATCCAACAAGGCTGCGCTCCGTGCTCCCTCGGCGACGATGGCGAGACCTCCATGGTGCCACGGCCGGCCACGTGCCACTGCCGCACCCGCGTCGCCGTCATGCGGCTCATGCGTCCCGCAGCCAGATCCGCTCAGGTCGCGGTGCCGGCCAGGTCGGCAAGTTCCTGGGTGGCATACCAGCCCAGCTCGTGACCCTCCGCCGCGTCGACGGCAAACCTGGCGTCGTCGTCCCCGGCATCGGCGGCCGGAAGCGCCTCGACCGCGGCAGCGATCTCGCTGCTGGCGGCGGTATCGTCCACGTGGCCAGAGACGAAGTCGCGGAGCTGCACTGGCCCGAGGATGGCGACCTGGGCCGGATCGCTGCCGTCGACGCTGGCCGTCACCCGCTCGGCCGGGATCTCCGCGGCCAGCACGACGCGGCGCCGCGGTGCCGCCGGATCTGCGGCCAGCAACCGCAGGGCTTGCCTGGCTGCGTGCGTCATCGCGGCGTACTCAAGCTCTTCGATGTCCCCGCTGGCGTACCATTCCCGGAGCGCTGGCGTGACGGCATAGCCGCGTGCTGCCGGCGGCACGAGCTCACCGGCGCGCAGCAGTCCGGCCACGGCCGGCAGCGTGGCTGCAAGAAACACACGCACATCAGGCCCCGAAGCGGTCACCGACGTAGACCTTGAGTGTGCCAGGCCACGCCTTCCCGGGTGGGCGGATCGGCTGAGCTCTAGGGACCGTCCGCACCCTGCTCGGCCGGGCCCGCCACCGGCGCCGACCGGGACGGCGGCTGGCCCGCGGCTTCCAGCGCAGCAACCACGGCAGCGACCGCGCCCTCGAGCGATTCGTGTTCCCAAATCCGCACAACGCTCCAGCCCGCCGCGCCGAGCGCGGCGTCCGCGGCTCGATCCCTGGCGACGTTGCGGGCGAGCTTGGGTTGCCAGTACCACGTGTTGTTCGCGGGCTGGGTGCCGTGCTCTGGGCAGCAGTGCCAGAAGCAGCCGTCCACGAAGACCGCCACCCGCCGTGCCGTAAACGCGATATCCGGCCGGGCGCGCGCCCCCGTCAGATCCAGCCGCAGGTCCTTGCGATAGCGATAGCCCTGCTTGTGCAGCGCGCGCCGCAATGCCAGCTCGGGCTTGGTGTCCGTGCGGCGGTTGGCGCGCATATTGGCGGAACGGCCGGCATTGAGGGGACGTGGGTAGTCGGCCACAGTCGATAAGGCTAGCCGTCCAGGCTCCGTCAGCCGAGCCTCTTGCCGAGTAGCTCGGCCACCCGCTCACCCGTGCCGTCCGGTCCGGCATGCAGGATCCCCGTGAAGCCAAGCTGCTCGGCCGCGGCGACGTTGGCCTCGATGTCGTCGACGAAAATGCACTCCGACGGCCGCAGCCCGAGCAGGTCGGCCGCGTGCCGGAAGATGCGCTGCTCTGGCTTGCGCATGCCAACCTCGGAGGAGATCACGACGGCGTCGAACAACTCGGGAAACAACTCTCGTGGGTACCCGCCACCCCAGGAGTTCGAGAGCATCCCGGTCGGCACGCCGCCTGCGCGCAGCCGGCGGATCAGCCCGACCATCGTCGCGTCCAGCGTGGACCCGGCGAACATGCGCGCGAGCAGGCCAGCGCTGGCCACCGGGCCGCCCGTTACCAGCACCAGCTCGCTGGCCAGCGCCTGCTCGAATTCCTCGCTCGTGCACTCGCCCCGTTCGAGCGCGTGCACGGGATTAGCGCCGGTTCCGTCGGCGTAGGCCGGACGGACCCAGCGACGCATGATCGCGACGTAGCTGGCCCGGTCGATGCCCTCGGCGATCAGCCACGCATTGACGCTGTCGGCGATGGGGTTCGTCATGACACCACCCCAATCGGTGATGACACCCCTGGGCCGCGGCACGGTCCGATGCTAAGCGAGGCCGACGCAAAGCTGCACCCAGAGCCCGGCTGAGGTCGGCGGGCCGGTCGGCCTCGCTGCCATAATCTCGGTCATGGGCAATGAGGCGACGGGCCGGCTAGCAGTCATTACCGGGGCGAGCAGCGGGATCGGGGCAGCCTCCGCAGCCAGGCTCGCCCACGCTGGGTATCACGTGGTGCTCGCCGCGCGCAGGCAGGACCGGCTCGAGCGGGTCGCGGCCCAGATCACCGGCAGTGGCGGCAGCGCGGAGATCCATGTGCTGGACGTCACCGACAAGGCCGCCGTCGATGCACTGGCAGCCCGGCTCGACCGCTGCGACGTACTGCTGTGTGACGCCGGCGGGGCGATCGGCGCCGACACGGTGGCACAAAGCTCCGGCACCGACTGGCAAGTCATGTACGACGTGAACGTTCTCGGCACGCTGTACGCCACGCAGGCGCTGCTGCCGCTGCTGATCGCGAGCGGGGCCGGCACCATCGTGCTGATGGGCTCGACCGCCGGGCTGATCAGCTACGAAGGCGGCGGCGGCTATGTCGTCGCCAAGCACGGCACGCACGCGATCGCCGAGACCCTGCGGCTTGAGCTGTACGACCAGCCCATCAGGGTCATCGAGATCGCGCCTGGCATGGTCAAGACGGCCGAGTTCGCGCTCAACCGCTACCGCGGTGACGCCGACAAGGCGGCCGCCGTCTACGCGGGTGTCGCCGAGCCGCTGACCGACGCCGACGTGGCCGACGCGGTTGTATGGTCGGTCACCAGGCCGCCCCACTTCAACGTGGACCTGATGGTGATCCGGCCGCGCGCCCAGGCCGCCCAGCACAAGGTGTACCGGGTCTTCGACTAGTGCCTACCGCCACCACCGCGGCCGAGGCCGCAGCCCGGTCCAGGCTGATCACGGTCGAGTCTTACGCGGTCTTCCTGGACCTGACTGCTCCCGGTGACACCGCCCACTCCCGTACCGAGGTCGTGTTCACATGTCGCGAGCTCGGCGCGACTGCCTTCGCCGACCTCGACCCGGTCGTGATGCACGCGGCCGTGCTCAACGGCGAGCCACTGGACCCGGCCGCGGTGTCGGATGGCCGCCTATGGCTGAGCCACCTGGCCGCCCGCAACTTCCTGACCGTGGACGCGACCGTCGCCATCACCACGAGCGGCCAGGGCCTGACCCGCTACACCGACCCGGCTGACGGTCAGCGCTATGTCCTGGCCAACTGCTACCCAACCGCGGCGCCGAGGATCTTCTGCTGCTTCGACCAGCCCGACTTGCGAGCGGCGCTCAGCCTGATCGTGACGCTGCCCTCCGGATGGTCGTGCGTCGCCAACGGCGAGCTGTTGCACCGCCCGGAGGAGGCCGCAGCCGGCGTGTGGCGCTTCGCCGCGGTTTCCGACCTCACGCCGTTCGACTTCACGTTTGCCGTCGGCCCGTACGTCACCGCCGAGCGGGCCCGCGTTCCCGGCGGAGCGGTCGATCCGACGGGCGGCGACGCAGCCGAGACAAGGCTGGCGGTCCACAGCCGTGCCATGCTGGCCGATTCCCCTGGACTGACGCGGATCGCCGTGATCGTCGCGACGACGCTGCGGTACTACGAGCAACTGCTCGCCGTTCCGTGCCCCTGCCGCAAGCTCGACATCGCGTTCGTGCCCGAGCTAGCCGCGCCGGCGATGCAGATGCCGGGGGTGACGTACGTCAGCGAGACGCTGCTGCAGCGGGCGGCGGATCCCGACGACGATTTCGTCCCGGTCGTGCTGGCCCATGAGGTCGCGCACCTGTGGTTCGGCTGCCTGGTGCAGAACCGCTGGTGGGATGACCTCTGGCTGGCCGAGGCGCTCGCGTCCTACCTGAGCTACATCGCGGCGACGGCCGTGCTCGGCCAGCCGCACGCCTGGGCCGAGTTCGGCTTGATGGGCCAGGCCAGCGCTTACCAGGCCGACGGCCTGCCGAGCACGCAGCCGGTGTCGTCGCCGGTGGCCACCGCCGCGGACGCGCTGACTAGGCCCACGGCGATCACATACGCCAAGGGAACGAGCGTCATCCGTCAGCTCAGTGGGCTCGTCGGCGCCGACGCGGTACACGCCGGGCTACACGACTACCTGACGCGGCACGCCTGGACGACGGCGACGCTCGGCGACCTGACCGACTCCTGGTCAGCCGCCAGCGACCGGGACCTGTCGCCGTGGGCGGCGGAGTGGCTGGAGCAGCCTGGCGTCAACGTGCTGCGGCCCGAGATCATCGTCGGCCCGGACGGCACCATAACCTCGCTGGCCATCGTGCAGCGGCCGCCCGCCACCGGCCGCGGCGGCCCGCTGCGGACCCACCGGTTGACGATCGGCAGCTACGAGCTGGCGGGCGGCCGGCTGAGTCGCCGTCACCGCATCAGCGTCACGGTGCGCGGCGCGTGGACGCACGTGCCCGAGCTGATCGGCAGGCCGAGGCCCGCCGCATTCATCCTCAACGACGCCGACGTGACCTATGCGGCCACCCGATTCGACCAGGCCTCCTGGCGCGCGCTCGTGAGCACGGCGATGGACGTATCCGACCCGCTGGCCGAGTCGGTGTGCTGGACCATGGCCTGCGACATGGTGCAGCACGCTGAGCTAGACGCGGCGGAGTTCAGCGCGCTCGTGTCGCGCCGGATCACCGCGGGCGGCCCGGTCGCCGGCCTCGATCAGCTGCTCGATCGAGCGACCGCGATCGCGGACTTTTTCACGACCGATGCGGGCCGGGCCGGAGCGCGTCGGCAGCTCGCCGCGGCCGCCCTCACCGCCGCCGAGCGGACCG
>JASHSZ010000345.1 GCA_030040815.1 Streptosporangiaceae bacterium | reverse complement strand
ACGCAGGCTGGTCCGCAGGCTGCGGACCCGCCGAGCCGGGCGGGGCAGGAGGGCGACGTGACCGCGGCGCGGCAGCGGCTGGCGGATGGCCGCCCGGTCGGTTACACACCCCGGCGCGACAGCGGGCTGAGCGGGTATGAGCGCGTACTCGGCCGGGCCGGACTCGGCCCGGTGGCCGGGGTCGACGAGGCGGGCCGCGGCGCGTGTGCTGGGCCGCTGGTCGTCGCCGCCGTTATTCTCAAGCCATCCCGGATCACCTCGATGACGGAGCTCGCCGACTCCAAGGCGCTGACGGTGCAGGCCAGGAACCTCGCATATCGTCAGGTCATGGGCGCGGCGCTCGACTGGCACGTGGTGATCATCCCGGCCGCAGAGATCGACCGGATCGGCCTGCACGTCTGTAACGTGTCAGGGATGCGGCGGGCGCTGGCCGGCCTCACGCGCCGTCCTGGGTACGTGCTGACGGACGGGTTCCCGGTTCGCGGGCTGCCAGCGCCGACGCTGGCCATGTGGAAGGGTGATCAAGTGGCCGCCTGCGTCGCGGCCGCGTCCGTGGTGGCCAAGGTCACGAGGGATGCGCTCATGCGCGACCTGAGCGAGACCTTTCCTGACTACGGATTTTCCCGTCATAAGGGATATTCGACTCCGAGTCATATGCGCGCGCTCGCTGACCACGGTCCGTGTCCCGAGCACCGGAGGTCCTTTGTGAACGTAGGGGGGTGTCGGCCGCCGGACGTCCTGGCGGCCATGGATGACGAGGACGCCGCGCTGCCCGACCTGGACCATGCGGGCGCGGCCACGGGGCTGGCTTGTGGGAACGAAGACGCAGCGGACTCGTGCTACCCGCCTGGCAGTGGGCAGAATGGCCCTATCGTTGACGTGAACGACGACCATGGCTGGCCGACGGCAGGTCTCGCGGCGATGGCCCGCGGAGCCTGATCGGAGGGGAGAACATGAGCGCGGAGGATCTCGAGAAGTACGAGACCGAGATGGAGCTCCAGCTCTACCGCGAGTACCGGGACGTGGTCGGCCTCTTTACGCACGTGGTGGAGACTGAGCGGCGGTTCTACCTGACCAACCAGGTTGAGCTCAACGTGCGCCAGGCGGATAACGGCGAGGTCTTCTTCGAGGTCATCATGCAGGACGCGTGGGTGTGGGACATGTACCGCCCTGCCCGTTTTGTAAAGAATGTTCGAGTCGTGACCTTCAAGGATGTCAACGTGGAGGAGCTCGCCAAGAGCGACCTGGAGATTCCCGACCCCAAGTAGGCCCTCGGTCGCGTCAGTTCCGCCTCGCCGCCGGACGGTCGCCGTCCTAGTGTCGCCCGTGCCGCAGTATGCCGCCGGTCGCCGACACTTCTCGCCGGTTATCCACCGAGTTGCGGGCGTAACGCGGCGCGGCCCGGTTACCGGGCGTCGTTGTGCACACGCCAGGCCGCCGATCTGCACCCGCCCGCCTGCCCCGGCATGGTGGCCGTCGGAGGTGGTGGGCATGAATGCCAAGGATGCGCTCGGACAGCAAGGTGAGCAGGCTGCGGCGCGGTTCCTCGCCGAGGCGGGCCTGGCTGTGCTCGGCCGGAACTGGCGGTGCAGCCAGGGAGAGATCGACATCATTGCCCTGGACGGCCGGACCCTGGTCATCTGCGAAGTCAAGACCAGGTCCGGCGTGCGGTTCGGCACGCCGCTCGAGGCGATCAGCAAGCCCAAGCTGCGGCGGCTCCGGCGGCTTGCGGTGCTCTGGGTGCGGGCGCATGGCCTGGTCTTCGACCAGATCAGGATCGATGTTGTCGGCGTGCTGCGGGCGGCGTCGGGTGAGCTCAGCGTCGAGCACGTGCGGGGTGTGGGCTAGCCGACGTCCGCCCGCCTCGGGTTAACGTCCTCTCCCGGCAATCCTGGCGGACACCTTCGCCGCGATCATGCTTGCGGTAGCGGCGGTGAGCGCCGCCCAACTTGGCCACTCGGTCAGCACGAGCTGTCAGTGTCCGCGTCGCGGCGGCCAGCTGTGGTTGTCCGTGTCCGGAGCCCGTTGCGGACGGCGGCCGGGAGCCGACGTAGTCGTCGGCAGCAGGCCAAATGCGTTGGCGACGGCAACGGCTCCGGCTCTGTTGCGCACGCCAAGCTTGCGGAACAGGCGCGTCTGGATGTTCTCGACAGTCTTCGGGGCGATGCCGATCAGTCGGGCTGTCTGCCGGATCGAGTAGCCCTGCGCGCCAAACCGCAGGATGTCGCTCTCCCGTGCGGTGAGCTCGGGCGGGTCACCTGTACCCGGCGCTCGCTGGTCCCATCGCGCGCGCACCGCACCGATCAGGGGGCGCATGGGCAGCGAGTCCACGACGAGGTAGCCCTGACCGGCCATGCGGAGCAGGGACAGGAAGCGGTCACCGAGCTGATCGGCGAGCACCAGCGACGTTGCCCCGTTGGCGAGCGCATCTGCCAGCTCGGAGGACTCGAGCGGCTTGCTGTGCACGAGGATCGCGGGAACGGCAAGCTCCTCGACCACCCCCCAGTCTTCCGCGTCCGGGTCGACCAGGGCAGCGACAATCGGCCCGCGGTGCCAGCGCGCCCAGTGCGCCTGCGAGACGCGCCTCCGGTCACGCAGGAGCACAAACGGCAGCTTGTTGGCCATCAGTATCTGCGTCACCTGATCGAGGGCCGAAGACTCCTGGCCCGAAACCACCGCCAGTACCGGGAAGTCCTCGTTAGGCGGCTCACGACGCCGGATAGCCGGCGCGGGCTGCTGGTCCAGGATCCCGAGCGATGCCGCCCTCGAGACCGCGTGCGCTCCGCTGTTCACGTCGAGCTTGGCGTAGATCCTGCGCTTGACGTTCTCCACGGTGAGCGGGCTGATCCCGAGGAGGTCTGCCATCTCCGGAACGCTGTGTCCGGATCCGGCCAGCACGAGTATCTCCAGTTCACGGTCGGTCATCTCGCCAGAGCTCGACCGGCCCGCGTGCCGTCCGCGCTTGCGCCGCAGCACAGCAAGCACAGCCTCGATGCCGTGCGACTCCGGCACCAGCGAGGAGACGCCCGCCTTGCATGCCGCCGACAACGCATCCTCCGCCGCCTCGCGGTAGGTCACGATGACGTTCAGCTCCGGGAAGCGCTGCATGAGCCTGTCAACCGGGTGGCAGATCTCGTGCAAGTGTGAGCCAGCGTCGAAGATCACCGCGTCAGGCCGCCGAAGCTCACACAGCGCCGACATTCGATCGGGCTCGGCAACGGTGCCGACCACGGTCACATCGGGCCGGGTCGAAAGAGATGATGACAGCGTGTCACGGAACAGCCGCGATGGCGACTGAACTGCTACCTGAACGACGCGAGCAGGGAGCGGGGCCATTCGTTAGCTGCATCCCGAGGTTTCGACACTAAGCGGGTGAGCGCGGTACCGGAGTCTACGCCCGCCCAATGGTGCCCTCGCGGTAGGTTATAGTTTTGTGGCTATATATCCGTTTCTACCTAAACCTGCTAGTCATCCTCACTGCCGGGCCGAGCAAAACCCGCGCGCAGCTCGCCGTTTCTGGCCGACGAC
This sequence comes from Streptosporangiaceae bacterium, assembly GCA_030040815.1. The sequence continues at coordinate 417 of JASHSZ010000345.1, read as the reverse complement.
CTGCGACGATTGAGCGCACACGGATGCGAAACGTCGGTACTCGCAACGGTTCACTCCATCTCGGTCATGAACCTTGGCGTTCACTTCGCCGCCCACAAAGCTAAGCCCGCCGGTCATTTCCGGACACCGACGGATAACCCTTGGGGGACGCGGCCGACCCGGCGCCAAGTTTCCGCGATGACGGGCGCGACCGGGGCTGTCTGGGCGTCAACGCCGAGTAGCGGCTGCACGTGAGCTCGGGGTGACGTGCCGGGTTCGGTACTGGCGAGCAGGTCTACGGGCGTGATTTGTATCCGATGACGCAGGACCGCTCTCGACGGGCCGCTCCCGCTGCTCGTGATGCTCACGAAACCCAGGAGCGCCGCGGGATAGACAAAATATCCCCACCGACTCGCGGGAGCCAACGTGAACAACATG
>JASHSZ010000045.1 GCA_030040815.1 Streptosporangiaceae bacterium | reverse complement strand
CCGGCGGCGACGTCGAACGCCAGCGCCTTCGCGGCGTCAGCGATCTCCGCCTGACCGCCGTAGTTGACGCAGAACTGCAGCGTCAGCACGTCGTTGCCGACGGTCATCCGCTCGGCGTCCTCCAGTTCGGAGATCACGCTGCGCCACAGCCGCTGCCGCCGACCGGCCCAGCGGATCCTGACCCCCATCGAGTTCAGCTGATCCCGGCGGCGGCGGATCACGTCGCGGTTGAAGCCCATGAGGAAACGAACCTCATCCGGCGAGCGGCGCCAGTTCTCGGTGGAGAACGCGTACGCCGACAGGTACGGGATGCCCAGCTCGATCGCGCCCATGATGACGTCGAACAGCGCGTACTCGCCCGCCTTGTGGCCCTCGGTGCGGGGCAGGCCGCGGTTGCGCGCCCACCGGCCGTTGCCGTCCATCACGAGGGCGACGTGCCGGGGAACGAGCTCGCCGGGGATCTTGGGTGGCTGCGCGCCATCCTGGTGCGGGTACGGCGGGACGACCTGGCGGTTCATCGGCTAGGCATCCTCCGGGTCGGCGAGCATCGCGCGGGTCCGCCGTGGCGGCGTGCTCACGCGTGCTCCACGTGCTTCAGCGACCTGATCGAGTGCTCCAGATGCCACTGCAGGTAGGCAGCTGTGAGGCCGCTGCACTCTACCCGGTGCCTGCGCTCGCTGGCGTCAGCGACCGCCCAGTCACCGCGCAGCAGCGCGTCCATCAGCGCCAGGGTCGCGACCGACGGCGTCGCCGAGCCGGGAGCGCGGCAGTCCTGGCAGGTCAGGCCGCCCGCGGCCAGGCCGAAGGCGCGCAGCCCGCCGGACGCCTGCGCCTCCGCCGCGGTGGTGCCGCAGACCGCGCACTCGGTCAGCGCCGGCGCGTATCCGTTCACCGCCAGTGACCGCAGCAGGAACGCGTCGAGCACCAGTCGCGGCTCGTGCTCCCCCGAGCCGAGCGCCCGCAGGCCGCCGACTAGCAGCAGGAACTGCCGTAGCGACGGCTCCTTCTCCACCGGGGTGAGCTTCTCGGCCGTCTCGAGCATCGCCGTGCCCGCCGTGTAGCGGGGGTAGTCGCCGGCCAACCGCTCCCCGTACGGCCGCACCGTGTCGGCCTGGGTGATCACGTCCAGCGACCGGCCGGTGTACAGCAGCAGGTCGACGTGGGTGAACGGCTCGAGCCGGCCGCCGAACCTCGACTTGGTGCGCCGCACGCCCTTGGCGACAGCGCGGATCCGGCCCGACCTGCGCCCGAGCACCGTGACGATCCGGTCGGCCTCGCCCAGCTTATGGGTCCGCAGCACGATGCCGTCGTCCCGGTAGCTGCTCACGAGCCCATTATCGGCCCGCTCGCGGCTTGGCCGGGTCCGCCGAGCCGGGAAGTCTGCCTGATCCTCGACCCCTCTGGGCGGCCTCGCGGTTATTTGCCAGCCCGGCGAATGAGCAACGCGAGGAAACTTATTACAAAAAAGGCAGCCGGGCAGCGATGAGCGGCATAGTCTCTGCGTCTGTGCAGGCCAACGCGGCCTGCCCGCACTCTGGACACCCACGTCGTGGCCCATAGCGGATGGCCGCGGCGGGCGGGACTGATACGGCAAGGCGGCAATATCGATGGGTGGGCGAGTTCGGCAAATAATTTCCAAGCCGAAGTTCGCAGCGCTAGCTGTAATTTTTGTCGTATGTGCAATTGCGGTATATTTTTGCGTAACGTTCTTGACAACAACACCTCGGACAGACGTAGCAGAAGCGTCGAAGTCGGCTCAGCGGGCGGCCTCCAAGTCACCTGGGCCGACGCGCCAGCCGTCTGCCACCTCATCGCCCGCACCGGCCAATTCAGGTTCCGCGACGACATCCGGCACCTCGGTCCAGGCCGGAAACGTGTCGTGCGATTACGGTCCCGACACCTGGTCTAGTGACGCCAGCAGCGTCGGTTACTCGGTTACCGAAAGGCACGCGACAAACGGTTACCTCTCGTCGTACACCGTTGTGCTGAACGCGGACTCTGGGAATACTGAAGTCGTCGGTTACCCGTCCGACCAATGCCTGCTCTACTCCGCGCTGCCGTCAAGCCTTACGTCAAGCTTCGACATCACCCCACCGGCACACAGCGCCGGGCTCGACTACGAATATGCTTACGACATCTGGTTGACCACCGCACACGCTGCTAAGAACTACAACTGGGATAACGACCTCGAGCTGATGATCTGGACGTACGTCAACGGCCAGGTGCCCGCTGGCTCCGTCGTCGCCAAGCTCAGCGATGGCTCGCGAGTTTGGGTGGCTGGCAACAACACCACCGGCACAGTTTCGGTCGTGCTGCCGACGAATGAGACCATTGCCACGGTTAACATCGCGAGCATCATCAGTCAGCTGACAGCGGATGGTTACGTTAACTCGGCAGATAATGGAATTCTCGATGTCGAGTACGGCATTGAAGCACCGTATGGTGGCGGACGGACGTTCGAAGTCAACGGGTTCTCGGTGACGAGCCGATCCTGAGCGACAACATGTAACTGGCTAGCCTCGGTCCGGCCGGGCCCGCCGCTCGGCCGACCGTGAATCCACTGGTTGCACTCGGGCGCTTGTCGAAGCTGGCAGAGCGTGTGCTGGCCGAGAAATTCACTTGCGATGTGGCCGCGTGCCGGTACTAGCCTGGCGGCCGTGCGTGTTGAGCAGTACGACCCGAAGACCGACGAGGATCGGCTGCGGGCCTGTCACGAGATGATCGTCTCGGCCCAGCCCCAGGATGACCCGAACGTCCCGCCGCCGTCGCTCAGCATCCTCCGGGGCTGGCTGGCGCATGGCTTCCCGGACGAGCCGCAGGAGTGCTGGCTCGCGACCGCGGACTCCGGCGCGCCACTCGGCTGCTACGCCATTGAACTGCCGCAGCGCGAGAACCAGCAGAACGGATTCATCAACCTGGTCGTCGGCGTCGGGTCACGGCGGCGCGGGATCGGCACAGCACTGCTGGCGCACGCCGCGCAGCGGGCCGCAACGACCGGGCGCACGCTCCTCATGGGCGAAGCCCGGGTGGGCGCATCGGGCGCCGCGTTCGCCGATGCGATCGGCGCGCGGGCCGGCCTGCTGGGCGTGCGGCGGATCCTCGACGTCGGGGACGACCTGCGGGCCCGGCTGCCGGGACTGCGCCTCGACGCGCAAGCGCATGCGACTGGGTACTCGCTGCGCCGGTGGATCGGGCCGACGCCAGATGACCTGGTTGCCGGCGTCTGCGAGCTCAACGCGGCGATGGCGGACGCGCCGCACGACGCGGCGTACGAGCCGATCACCTGGGATGCAGCCCGGCTGCGTGCCGCTGAGCAGCGGTCAGTCACCCAGGGCACGCACGACTACTCGGTTGCAGCCGTCGAAGACAGGACCGGCGAGGTCGCGGCGCTGACGCAGGTCACCATCGACCCGGCCGGTGCGCCCGGCTGGGTATATCAGCAGCTCACTGCCGTGACCCGGCCGCACCGGGGGCACCGGCTCGGCCTACTGGTCAAGGTCGCCATGCTCGAATGGCTGGCCTCGGCCGAGCCGCAGATCCGGCACATCGTGACAGGCAACGCGGCCGCCAACAAGCACATGATCGCCGTGAATGCGGCGCTCGGGCACCGGGTCAGCGATTATTTCCAGTCCTACGAGCTGCCGGTCGACGCCGCGCTGAAGCTTCCCCTCTCGGTTTAGACGAAGACCCCGATGCCGCACATCAGGATCGAGGAGTTCGACGGCGCCGCCGACGAGCGGGCGCTGGAGAGGTGCTTTCACATCGTGCAGGAGTCCATCCGGGCCGACCAGCCCGACCAAGGCGAATGGTCGCTGGACTCGTTTCGGGCCAAGTGGGTGGACGGCTTCACCGGCAGCCCGCAGGAGACGTGGTTCGGCGCAGCCGACGCCGGCGAGATCGCCGGCTGCTACCTGCTGATGCTGCCCGACCGGGAGAACGTCGCCCTGGCCCGTGTCGTGCTGTGCGTGTCACCCGCCCGACGGCGCGCCGGGATCGGCACGGCCTTGCTGCGGCACTGCACTCACCGCGCTGCGCAGGCCGGGCGGACCCGGCTCATTGCCGACGCGTGGGACGGCACGTCGGGTGCGGAGTTCGCCAAGGCCGTCGGAGCGCGGCCCGGCATCGCCGACGTGCACCGCACGCTGCGCCTTGACGACGCGGTCCGCAGCCGGCTGCCGGGACTGCGCAGCGCGGCGGAAGGACACGCGGCCGGCTACTCGGTGCTGACCTGGGTCGGGTCAACACCCGAGGACAGGCTCGAGCAGGTCGCGGCCGTGCATGCCGCCATGGCTGACGCGCCACGCGACGAGGGCCATGAGGTCACTGCCTGGGATGCCGCGCGGATCCGGCGGCTCGAAGGCCTGACGGTCGGCCGCGGCCTCACGCAGTTCTCGGTCGCCGCTCGGCACGACGCCACCGGTCAGCTCGCCGCGATCACCCAGATCCTGACCGACCCCGGAGCGCCCGGCTTCGCCTTCCAGCAGATCACGGCCGTGCTGGCCGTGCACCGCGGACACCGGCTCGGCCTGCTGGTCAAGGTCGCGATGCTGGAACTAGTCGCCGAGGCGGCGCCGGAGGTCACCCGCATCACGACCGACAACGCCGGGTCGAATGCGCACATGATCGCCATCAACGCCCAGCTCGGCTTCGAGATCAGCGGCGTCACCAGGAACTGGGAGCTCGACCTGACCGCCCTCGGCGCCTAGCGGCCGCGGCCCGACGAGGACGGCCGGGCGCGGCGGGCTCGTTCCGTCCCGATTGCCTCAGTCGTAGAAGCCGAGCCGGCGCAACTGCCCCGGGTCCCGCTGCCAGTCCTTGGCGACCTTGACCCGCAGATCCAGGTAGACGCGGCTGCCGAGCAGCGCCTCGATCTGCCGCCGGGCCGTGGTGCCGACGTCCTTGAGCCGCGAGCCGCGCGCGCCCAGCACGATGGCCTTCTGGCTGGGCCGTTCGACATACATGACCGCGCGCACGTCGACGAGGTCATCCCGGCCGACCCGCGGGCCCATCTCCTCGACGACGACCGCGATCGAATGCGGGAGCTCGTCCGTGACGCCCTCGAGGATCGCCTCGCGGATGAGCTCCGCGACGAGAAACTGCTCGGGCTCGTCGGTGAGGTCGCCGGCCGGGTACAGCGGTCGGCCGGGCGGCAGGTGGGATACCAGCACGTCGGCCAGCACGTCGAGCTGGAAACCGGTCACCGCCGACACGGGGACCACGTCGGCCCACTCCCCGAGCGCGCCGACAGCCGCAAGCTGGGCTGCTACCTGCGGCCGGGCGGCCTGATCGGTCTTGGTCACGATCGCCACGACCGGCGTCTTGCCGATACTCGCGAGCTCGGCGGCCAGGTACTTGTCGCCGGGGCCGACCCGCTCGGCGGCCGGCACGCAGAAGCCAATCACGTCGACCTCGGTGAGCGTCGACCGCGCGAGGCTGTCGAGCCGTTCGCCGAGCAGCGTACGCGGCCGGTGCAGGCCGGGGGTGTCGATGATGACCAGCTGCGCGTCCGGCCGGTGCAGCACGCCGCGGATCGCCCGCCTGGTGGTCTGCGGACGGCTGCTCGTGATCGCGACCTTGGTGCCGACCAGGGCGTTCATGAGAGTGGACTTGCCCACGTTCGGTCGCCCGGCGAAGCAGGCGAAGCCGGACCTGAACTCGCCGGATTGCTGCGCGGACTGGGTTACCACGTCGCGATTCTGCCGCACGCCGGGCACTCCGTCCTAACCCGGCGGGCCGGGCGGCGCTGGTCCGACCGCCGACCTGCCGCCGGCGACGCCGACCAGCGCCAAGCCGATGAGGATGAGGCCGACCACAGCCACACCGCTCAGCCGCTCTCCCAGGACAACCAGGCCCAGCAGCGCCGCCACAGCAGGTTCGGCCAGGCCGATCGTGACGGCGACCGGGGCAGTCAGCGTGCGCAGCCCGCGTCCATAGAGCAGGTACGCGACCGCGGTCGTCACCACGCCCAGATAACCGGCGATCGCGAGTCCCTTGGCGGTGAGTAGCCAGCCGTCTGGGCTCACTGCCAGCACCGGCGTCAGCAACATGGCCGCGCCGCTGAAAAGCAGTCCCATCACCGCCGTCTCCGGGCTGCCACCGGCAATCAGCCGCCCTGCTGCGACCGCGTACACGGCGTAGCAGAGTCCTGCCGTCATGGCCAGTATCACGGCTTCGGGCCGGACACCGATCGCGCGGCCACCGGTGACCAGTACGACGCACCCGATAACCGCGGCTGCGGTGCCAGCCCCCCACCGGCGGCCGAGCGGCGGCCCGCCGGTCAGCCGGGTCAGCAGGCCGGTAAGCACCGGCGCGCTCCCGATCGCCACCACCGTGCCAACTGCAACTCCGCCGAGCCTGACCGCGGTGAAGAAACAGACCTGATAGCCGGCCACGGCTCCGGATGCAACCACAAGCATGACCCGGACAAGCCACGGACGCTCGCCAGCACCCGCCAGCAACAGACCCGTAGCGCGCCTAAGGTCCGCAGTGCTGACCGCGATGATCAGCAGCAGGGCGCCGCCCACCGCGATGCGGGCCGCACCCACCGACGCCGGGCTCGCCCCGCCCGGCGCGAAATGCGCCGCGGTCCCTGTGCTGCCCCACGCCGCGGCAGCCGCGAGCACTGCGACGCTTCCGCCAGCCGCGCGCAGGCTGCCATTCCGGCCAGTCGCCGATGCCGCCGCCCGGCCGGACTCCCCCCGGGCTATGGCGTGCCCTCGATCCTCACGTTATAGACGCTCGCCTGGAACGTGCCCGAGTCGTCCGGTGGCAGCAAGGTGAACCAGATCAGCAGGTAACTCGCCGGCCCGGGGTTCGCCAGATTCAGGGTGACACTGCCGCCTGCGTCGTTGGCACTAGCCTGGACACGCAGTTGCGATCGCGCGGGCGTGTCTCCAGTGAGCAATTCCAGGTCAGCGCCTGGTGGTGAGCCGAGGATGAGTTGCACGCTCGTGATCGTCACCGGCTGACCCATGTCGATGAGCAGCCCTGTGCCTGCTTGCAGGTTGCCGAACGCGGCGCTGCGGTACCAGTCCGTCTGCCATGCGGTAGCCATGCTCGCGTCGATCGCCAGGCCGGCGTCGCCCGGGTTGTCGCCGGAGGCCGGTCCGGTCGGGCCGAAGGCGGACGCACTCACGGGCACGAGCACCTGTACCGTTGGCGGCGGCGACGGCGGGGCACTCGTTCTGGCCGGCCCTGGCGGGGTTGCCTGGTGCGCCGTCGATCTGTGGGCATGGGCTGTCGACGCGTTCTTCGTGACTGCGGCCGGCGGCGAGGAGTGGCCGGCGCCGAACACGCCGAGATCTGCGACGGCCAAGGCTACCCAGGCAAGGATCAGCAGTACCGGCCAGCGTGCCCACCACCGGCCTGACCTTTTCGCGGTGCTAGGGCCTAACGTGTCTGCGAGAGCGTCGTCGTGCTGTTCGGCCATGGTCGTTTCCGATCGCGCGATAGTAGCACCTAACGTCACAGCCGCAGGGTCGCGAGCACCGTTCCGTCCGGGGCCGCTTGGAAAACCACCACAGCCTTCCCCAGTTCGCGGACGGCGGCCAGATCTCGCGGGTCAGGCGCTCCGCCATCACTGACCAGTGCGGCCGCCTCAAGATTCTTAGCGCCACTTGAGGCTGCCATGGCAACGGCGAGATGCAAGGCGGACAGTTGCAGCGACGGCAGCGCCACCGCTGCCGCGGCGTACGTGCGGCCCGTCTCGTCACGCACCGCGGCCCCCTCTGCTGCAGCTACCCGGGCTCGGGCCGCCCTGGCGAGTGTAATGATCTTGAGATCTTCAGGGCCAGGCGCCACCGGCACCATGTCGCTCACGCAGCCGATAGTAGTCGGTCACAGTGGCCCTGCGACGTGCAGCTTTCCCACGGGGCTCGCCGCCGGTCGTCGTCGCACCACCAGGCGTGTCCGATAACCGCCATGGTCAGTCATGGTCAGTCCTGGTCATCAACGCCCATTGTTCATCGTCCAGGCTGTCAACCGCGGCGTTTATCCGCGCGTCTTTCTTAATGCCACCGAGGCACGGGAGGGATCAAGTGCGCCGCACTGCGGTCGCTGCGCACTTGCTTTTGAGTGTGTAGGAGGGCACCGTGGCGGAGCGTTTGACCGCACCTGAGCCATTGGAGGTTGGCCGGTTCAGCCGACTGGCGGCGCGCAGTGCCACCAACTGGACCGGAAGCTACCTGCGGAACGTAGCCGTGGCAGACGCTTGCTGCGCCCTGGCCTCCGGCTTGGTCGCGTTCGAGGTGCGATTCGGGGGAACGGCCGACGCGCAGGCCTACCTGTGGTTCGGGCTCAGCATGCCGCTGCTGTGGCTGACCGTTCTTGCCTTGGCCGGCGGCTATGACGCCCGGTTCATCGGCGTCGGAACCGACGAGTTCCGCAGGGTCCTCAACGGCGGCATCTGCCTCATTGCCGCGGTCGCTTTTGTTTCGTACACCACCAGAACCGACATTGCGCGTGTCTACGTGGTCATTGCGTTGCCCGGCACAATTGCCGCTGATCTCGGGGCCCGGTACTGGCTGCGGAAACGGCTGCACCGCAAGCGCGCGCGTGGCGCTTGCATGCGCCGGACTGTACTCGTGGGACACGCCGACGTAATCGCCGAGCTCGCCGCATTGCTACGTCGAGACACACACCACGGTCTGCGGGCCGTGGCCGCCTGCGTCCTTGGTCCCGACAAACCAGAGGAGATTAACGGCCTGCCCGTAGTCGGCGGCCTTGGCAATGTCACCGAGGTCGTGGAGTGGATGCACGTCGACACTGTCGCTGTGCTGGCGTGTCCGGAGATGAGCGGCGCACGGCTGCGGGATCTCGCCTGGTCGCTGGAGAAAACTGACACCGATCTCTGCGTCGCGCCGGCGCTGCTCGATGTCGCCGGTCCGCGTACAACCATCAGGCCGATCGCGGGGCTCCCGCTGCTGCACATGGATCATCCCGAGTTCGTCGGCGTCCGGTGGCTCATCAAGTCCGCTTTCGATCGCATAGTCGCGGCTTCCGCCCTTCTCCTGCTGCTGCCAGTCCTGGCCGCCTTGGCGGTGGCTATCAAGCTGGGAGACGGCGGTCCCGTCCTGTTCCGGCAGACCAGGGTCGGCAAGAACGGGAAGACCTTCACGCTGTACAAGTTCCGCACCATGGTGGTGGACGCCGAGCAGCGGCTCGCCGAGGTCCAGTCGTTCAACGAGAGCGATGGCCTGCTGTTCAAGATCCGCAAGGATCCGCGGGTCACCCGTGTTGGCGAGAGGCTTCGTCGCAGGTCGCTTGATGAGCTACCTCAGCTCATCAACGTGCTGGTGGGCGACATGTCCCTGGTTGGTCCCCGGCCCGCATTGCCCAGCGAGACCGATGCATATGCCTATCACATGCGGCGTCGACTAGCCGTCAAGCCAGGGCTCACCGGCCTCTGGCAGGTCAGCGGGCGCTCAGACCTGCCGTGGGACGAGGCGGTCCGGCTCGATGTGCGGTACGTGGAGAACTGGTCGTTCGTCCTGGACCTGCAGATCCTGTGGAAGACGTGGTCCGCGGTGTCACACGGGGACGGTGCGTATTGACCACGTCACTCGGCAGCACTGGGCACAGTGTGCCGCCCGGCATAGCCAGCAACATCGCCGTAGTAGAACACGGTCACGGAGAGACCGTCCCGAATGTCGCCAGCCTGGTGCGCAGGGCGGCCGCGGGCGACAAGTCAGCGTGGGAGCGCCTTGTCGACCAGTACTCGCGGCTGATCTGGGCTATGACCAGGGACTTCAAGCTGGCTGAGGTGGACGCCGCAGACGTGGTTCAGGCCACGTGGCTACGGCTGCTCGAGCACATCCACCGGATCGAGTATCCAGAGCGCGTCGGCAGCTGGCTCGCAACTACCGCACGGCACGAGTGTCTGCGTCACCTGGCCGCTAGCAAGCGCGTCACGTTGGTCGACGACCACGACACCGCGTTCACCAGCAGCGCCGGGCATCAGCCTGAGGTCGACGAGCGGCTGCTTGCAGAGGAGCGCGCGCAGGCCGTCCGCGCGGCGGTCGCCACGCTGCCGATCCGATCACAGCGACTGCTCGAGCTTCTGATGGCCGATCCCCCGGTGTCCTACACCGAGATATCCGACCAGCTGGGCCTGCCGATCGGCAGCATCGGCCCAACTCGCGGACGTTGCCTCGAGCGGCTCCGGCTGATCCTGCAGCCATCCTGAGGCGCGCTGATGTCAACCGCCTATCGCGTCAGCCACGACCCACCGACCGCCAGCCCCTTCCACCTCGGGGAACGCGGCACGTACTTCGGTGATGAGGTCAGCGACAAACAGCAGCACCGAGTCGGCCTCACCCGCACGCAGCGCGTCGGTGTCCAGTATGGGTATGTCGGTTCCGGGCATCCGAAGCCCGCGCTTGCCCGGAGATGCATCGACTATTCCCGGCAGCAGGGTGCTGTCGATGCCCGCCATGGAAAGCAGCGCCACCGCACGAGACGCGGCGCCGTAGCCGAGCACCCTGCGACGCGCGGACCGCTCCGCGCCCAGCCAGTCGCGCAGGCCCGCCACACGCCGCCGCGCGTCGCCCTGCAACCCGGACAGCGCACTGGGGTCACGGACACCGGTCCTCCCCTCGGAGTCCAGCAGCGAGCGAACCGCAGGGTCCGCGTCCGGGCAGCCTGCTGCCTTGGCGCTGACCGCGAGCAGCACCGTGCCGCCGTACAGGTCGAACCGCCATGCAGTCCGCGCGCTGAGGCAGTGGCTGGCCAGCATCGTCGTGAGGGCGGTCGTGGAGTAGTAGGCGTAGTGCCCGTGCCGCAGGGCGTTCCACTGGCCGCAGCGGATGATCGTCTCGAGCGAGTGGTACTGCAGCAGCAGCACTCCCCCGCTGGTCAGTCTCGCCGCTCGTTGCGCCAGTGCCGCGTGCTGGTCGGCTGCGTGCATCATGCCAAAACAGTCGATGATCACATCGGCCGACTCAGTGTCTGCCACCTGCTTGAGGCCGCGATCCATCGCAAGGCCGAGCCAGGACCCGCCGTGCGGGCTGCCGTACTCGGCCACGGTGGCTCCCGCCGGCAGCAGTCCGGCCGCCTCAACACGGCTCACCGCATCGGCGGCCTGAGCGACGAGCGCTGCTGGCTCGGCACCCCTCGGCTCGTCCGGCACGGTCGGGTCGGCGACCAGCTGGGCCAGGCCGCAGTACGAGCAGAGCCACATCTGGAGTGGGTAGAGCGGGTCGGGACCGAGATCACCCATCTCGGGAAAGAAGTCACACGCGGGCTGGTTGCCCAGGTCCAGCACGACCGTGCCAAGCCGTCCGCGACACGATCGGCATGTGATGTGGGTCATGGTCGGCCTCCCTTTCCCTACCCGAGGCTAAACGCGTCGGAGACCAAGCTCGGACGCTTCCCGCAAAGTCATTCGGGTACGTCGACACTCGCTACCGCAATTAGGATTGGCCTGCCCGGCAGCGGGCTCGCTAGTGGAAGGGCAGGGCGCATCCTTGCAGTATTCATGTCGTCTGTGTGACGCCAACGTCACGCAGACTTTCGTCGACCTGGGAATGTCTCCGCTCTGCGAGAGTTACGTTCCCGCGGACAAGCTCGACTCGGCCGAGGTCTTCTATCCGCTGCATGTCCGGATATGCGGCTCATGCCTGCTGGTACAGCTGCCGGCGTACGTACCCGGCGAGGATATCTTCTCGGATTACGCGTACTTCTCGTCCTACTCGGACTCGTGGGTCGAGCACGCGAGGCGATATGCCCACGCGATGATCGAGCAGCTCAGCCTGGGCGCGGACAGCCTCGTCACCGAGGTAGCCAGCAACGACGGCTACCTACTACAGCACTTCCACGCGGCGGGAATCCCGGTAGTAGGCGTCGAGCCGGCCGCAAACGTCGCGGCGGCGGCGCGCGCCCGCGGCATCAGGACCGAGGTCCGCTTCCTTGGACCGGATACCGGCCGGGAGATCGCGGAGCGCTACGGACAAGCTGACCTCGTGGCCGCGAACAACGTGTTCGCCCACGTCCCGGACATCCGTGGCTTTGCCAGCGGGCTGCGCGCCCTGGTCAAGGACACCGGCACCGTAACGCTGGAGTTCCCGCACCTGCTGCGGCTCATCGAGCGGCGGCAGTACGACACGATCTACCACGAACACTTTTCTTATCTTTCGCTGCTGACCTCCTCGCGCGCGCTCGGCGTCGCCGGGTTGCGGGTGGTGGACGTAGACGAGCTGGAGACGCACGGCGGATCGCTGCGCGTCTACGCCCGGCCTACCGAGGCAGCCGGCGAGCCGACCGGCCGGGTCAAGGACGTACTCGACGCGGAGGAAGCAGCGGGGCTGCACACGGTGGCGGGTCACGCCGGCTTCGCCCGACAGGTGCTGAAAATCAAGAGCGACCTGCTCACGTTTCTGCTTGGCGCTGCGGCCGACGGTCGCTCGGTGGCAGGATACGGCGCCCCAGGGAAGGGCAACACACTACTCAATCACTGCGGCATCCGGTCCGACCTGCTCGCTTACACCGTAGACAGGAGCACGGTCAAGCAAGGCAAGTTCCTGCCGGGGACGCATATCCCGGTCTACGCGCCAGGCCGTCTGGCCGAAACCAAGCCCGATTACGTCCTTGTGCTGCCGTGGAATCTCCGGACCGAAATCATGCAGCAGCTTGAGTATGTCCGCGAATGGGGTGGACGGCTGGTGTTCCCGATTCCCGAGCTTAATGTGATCTGAGGAGGTCACGCGTGAAGGTCGTCCTGTTCTGCGGCGGGCTGGGTATGCGGATGCGCGATGGCGTTACCACGGCTCCTAAGCCGATGGCTATGGTCGGCGAGCGGCCACTGTTGTGGCACGTGATGCGCTACTACGCGCATTTCGGCCATACCGATTTCGTGCTGTGCCTCGGCTACGGCGCATCGCACGTGAAGGATTTCTTTCTGCACTATGACGAGACCACCTCGAATGACTTCGTGCTCGAGAACGGGGCACGCGATGTCAGCCTGTTCCGGACCGATATCTCCGACTGGCGGATCACGTTTGTGGACACCGGGCTGAACTCGCCGATAGGCGAGCGGCTGCGCCGGGTGCGGCGGTTCGTGGCGGGCGAGCCAATGTTCCTGGCCAACTACGCCGACGTGCTGACCGATGCCCCGTTGCCGGATGCCATCGCCCGGTTCGAGGCGAGCGGGGCGGTGGCGAGCCTGCTAGCTGTCCCGCCGCAGTCCTCGCACCACGTGGTGGAGATCGGCGACGACGGGCTGATCAGTCAGCTGATTCCCATGCGTGACCTGCGGCAGTGGGAAAATGGCGGTTACTTCGTCCTCCGGCCAGAAATCTTCGACTACCTGAATGAGGGTGAGGATCTGGTCGAGGACGCCATCATGCGGCGACTGGTTCCGGAGCGTCGCGTCCTGGCCTACCCCTACAAGGGCTACTGGTCGCCTGCCGACACGGTAAAGGAACGAGCGCAACTGGAGGAGATGTACCACCGGGGCTACTGCCCGTGGATGATCTGGGACGCTGACCGGTCGGCCGCGGTCCCGGCGGCGGGGATCGCCCTCGAGGGTCCTGGCGACGTCAGCGCGGGAGACGCGGCGGGCGCCAGCGCTCGGATGCCTGCTTGATGCTGCCGCTGCGCCTGGCGCTCCCGCCGCAGGCGGACCTGTACATCGTGGCCGTCGGAGCGCACCCGGACGACATCGAGATCGGCGCGGGCGGTCTCGCCATGGCGCTCGCGGAAAGTCATCCTGGCCTGCGCGTGCGCTACGTGCTACTTACCGGCAGCTCGGAACGGCAAGCGGAAGCGCGCCACGCCGCAAGCTGCTTCTTCCCTGGCGCGGAGGTCATCTTCACGTCCCACGGCTTGCCCGAGGGCCGGCTGCCGGCGATCTGGGACGAGGTGAAGGGCATCCTCACCGAGGTGGCCAGCTCGTCCGTTCCGGACCTGATCATCGCGCCACAGGAGCGCGATGCCCACCAGGATCACCGGACGATCGGCGAGATCATCCCGACCGTGTTCCGCGATCACCTGTATCTCGCCTACGAGATCCCCAAATGGGATGGGGACCTGGGCCGCGGCCAGCCGTCTGTCTACGTCCCGATGTCGGCGGACCGCGCACGGCGCAAGGTTGAGCTGTTGCACAGTTGCTTCCCTTCCCAGCACAACCGTGACTGGTGGGACGACGAGGTGTTCCTCGGCCTGGCCAGACTTCGCGGGATCGAGTGCCGCGCTCCCTACGCCGAAGCGTTCAGCTGCGCGAAGTCCGTGCTCGTGCCGTCCGATCAGAATGCGTTGGTCTGAGAACCGCCCGCGCCTGCCTCACCCGGCACCGACGCGAACCGTCCGCTGACCATCAGACACCTGTTCGGAGTCGCGAACGACGAGGGGAACGAGGTCGACGCCCAAGCCTTCGCTCTGGCCTCGCATCAATTCCAGATATCGCTGCCGGAGACGTGCCAGAACGCCCGACCGCTGGTACTGGAAACCATCGACTTCGGTGACGAGTGTCAGTTCTGAGATTGTGCCGGCCACGCCGCATTCATCCGCAGACAGCAGCTCTGTTCGCTCGATCGGGCGCCGCTCGAATGTCAGACCCAGATCGAGGGCGGCACGCTCTAGGACATCCACGGTGATGCTGTCGAGGCAGCCTTCGCTGCTGGGCGGCGTCGCGATGCCGTTGCGATCGGCCATCAGCACACAAGCTCCGGTCGCCTCCGCGATACGGCCAAAGTCGTTGAGTAGCAGTGCGTCGTCGTACCCCACCCGCCGAGCTTCGATCCGCGCAAGCCTGGCTACCACATAGTTCGCGCTGCACTTCACGCGCGCTGGCAAGGCCACGTCAGGAGATCGTCGCCACGTGCTCACGCCGAGTCGCATCGGGTCAGGGTCGTCTTTTTGCTGGCTGAACGCCGTAACCACCAGGTCGGCTGTCGTCTCTTCGCCCCAGTGGCCGTGGGTGACGTAAAGGGTAGGCCGGAACCAGAGATCGCGGTCAGGAGTCAGCAGCTGCTCCGCCAGTGTCCCGAGCCCAGCGAAGAATTCCTCGTACGTAAAATCGATAGGGATCTGCAGCAGCGACGCCGACCTGCAGAGCCTCTCGAAGTGTCTGCGAGGCTCCCTGACCGCGAATATCTCTCCCGATTGACTCCAGTATCCCTTTATGCCTTCGAACACGCTCAGCGCCCGGGTCAGCGCCTCGGCGCTGATATGAATCCGCACGTCCTCATAGCGGACGAGCTGTCCATTCACGAGTGCCCACGGAGGCTTCTGGAGCTGAGATAGAGACGCAGTGTGCGCCACGGTGCACCTTCTTAACCGGTTGGCTGGTTACGGCGGCCCATTCACTGCCAAGAAAGCAGCGATTCGGACATCTTCTTGAACTGCTCCTCCACTTGCAGAGCATTCACAGCATTGTGTTCAGAAATCCTCTCTACCAGCGAGTCCGAACAGGCCGCTAGCTCACTAAACTGGGCAATCATCTGATCTATGTCTATTGATGTCGCTTGTTGCACGAATCTTGAAAGATTCATGTCGCTCATGAGCACTTCATGTTTATGCGCGTAAGCAATGGCAATCGTGGGCCTGTTCAACCTGAGCGCGAGAATGACGTTATGATACCGGGCGGCCACCACAAACTTAGCTGCCGCCAGTGCCTCAACTAGCTGCGCTACGGTGTAAATCGGCTGAGCAGCTAGACGGTCCGGATCAAGGCCAGGCAGCCGGTCCGCGACACGAGCTATGATCTCTTGCGCAACCCTGGTATCCCATGTGACGTCTCCTACGACCAGTCGGACGGTCCAGCCCTGCGCGATCAGCCAGGCAGTAAAGCTGGTCATGCTGTCGACGTAGCGAGAATAAATCTGAGCCGCCTGGGCCCGGTCATCGTTCGAGCCGTGGAAATCCATGACACCGACAGCGACCGTATCGGGGTCACCTGGCCGACTCGCAGTCAGTGGCAGTCCGAAGGCCACGTCCGGAGAGACGTCATCCAACTGACTATCTACGCCCATCGTGCGCATGGCTTGACGCGAGAAATCGTCGCGGTAGGAACGGTAAGTCGCTAGCCGCGCCGCCTTGGAGAAGAACCATCGGGTCGCGCGCTGCTTGATTACGTTGGCCCCGACACCGACGAACGCTACCTTGGTACCGAAAACCTTGCCGCAGGCGCTGAGCAGGAAGATAGCATATGGAAACCCGAAGGGATTAATCGGCAAGTCAGTCTCGAGCACGCCCATGCCAGGCACTATGACCACGTCGTGTCGGCGGACCCATGCGGCAGTTCGCACAACATCAAATCCCTTGCCCAAGACCTTCAAGATCGGGGCCGCAGCACGCAGCCTCCGGAAATCGTGATACTGGTACCAGAATATCGGGATGCTGTCGATACCATGAATGTCCCGCAGCTGTTCGGGACCGCTGCACATGGCGTCGATGACCGCATCTGGATGGGCTTTCCTTAGGTAGGCTACGACCGATATCATTGAGGCGTCATTGCCAATGTTGCCAGAACCAAGGAGTCCGAACAGGCCTATCCTGTTCGCTTCCGCTCGCCGTTCCGCGCGTTGCAACAGCCGGTCATCTTCCGCAGTGTAGGCGGCCGCTCGCCCCGCGTTTAGCTGGTTAGCAGCCAGCACGTGCGCACTGGCTGCCCTGAATCGGCTCATACGAATCGTGGTCCTAAAAGCTCTCGGAGAATTACGGCGCGGTGGTAAGTGACGCGTACCCGCCGTTAGAAGGAGCGTGGACGACTACCTGGTGATACACGAGTGGCGGCCGCTGACGGCCGTCTGCGGGCCCAAGCACGTCATGATGGCGGCGCGCCATCGTTGTTGGCTACGCACGAGCCAGCCATGGTCTCGCACGGGTAGCGGAGGGAGCGATCGGCTGCCGGGCACCGATGCAAAACGCGGTTGGGCGGCTTGACCGGAGCCTGGGGCAGCCTCGTATCAAAGTACTCCGCTCGGTGCTCTTCAGTGACAGGCGTGGCCAGCAGCAGCTGGCCACGCTGTCTTCAGGCAGTCGATCTGCCACACTGCACGCCGCAAGCAGGGTGGCAGCAGTGACGAGGAGAGTAAGCGAATGAGCGGTAGCCCACGGCTGACCATAGGACTGCCGGTCTACAATGGCGAGAACTTTCTGGCCGAGTCCATCGAAGCCCTGCTCAGCCAAAGTTACGACAATTATGAGCTTATCATTTCTGATAACGCGTCCACCGATAGCACTCCGGAGATCTGCAAACACTATCAATACATTGATAGCCGGATCAAGTACTTTCGCCACCCGGTTAATATCGGAGCCGCACCGAACCATAATTTCCTGGTCCATCAGGCCAATGGCGAACTGTTCAAATGGGCATCCCATGATGACTTGTACGCGCCTGAGCTGCTGACCAGCTGCATCGGGGTCCTCGATGAGCACCCCGACGTGGTGCTTGCGCACTCCTGGACCGCCATCGTCGACGGATCCGGCACGGTGATCATGGCGCCCAAGTATCAGCTTCGTACGGCGTCGCTGTCACCCGCTGAGCGCTTTAGGAGCGTGCTGTTCGACCAAGGCGGGGACGATGACGGCGGGGTTATCCGCACCGCAGTTCTTCGCCGCACGGCGTTGAATGGCAGCTACTACCGAGCCGATCGCACGATCGTCGCAGAACTTGCGTTGCTCGGCCGCTTCTATCACGTTCCTGACTGGCTCTACTTCCGCCGCGATCATCCCGAGCGGGCCGAGCGGGCATTTCGAACGGTGCGTACCTGGTGCGCGAACCTTGACCCGCGCCGGGCGGACAGGATACGCAACCCAGTGATTCGACTCTATGCCGAGTATGTGTGGAGTTTTGCCGCCGCAATTAGGCGTTCGCAGTTGTCGCCTGCCGACGAACGCGCATCTTACCGCGCGTTGGCGGCCTGGGCCGCTGACCGCGCCTGGCATCGGCATGGCAATCAGGCGGGCCCGGCTGACCCTGCCGACGTGGCTGCTATGCCAGCTGAGATTGTGGGTCGCCAGTGGAAAGTGGCGTGACGGATCAGGCTGCGGAGTCGAGCTGAGTCACAGCTGGTGTGCGCGACGAACTGCTGTCGCTAACGGTTGGCCGGTTTGTCACTCAACAATTCCGGCGGAATGCGGTGCCGACCACCAGACTGGCTGGCCCAGAGCCCCTGACCCTCAGGCACCGAATCGCATTCTCGCAGGGCCAGGTGAAGCTGCCACCACCACAGCACTGCGCCGACCCACACGGCCAACGCGGACCCGCGGACGGCGCCAACTGCCCCGTCGAGCGCAGCTCCGACCAGAGCCGCCGCCACGTATGCCAACGAAGCGATGATCTGTGCGCGGAGGCTTCGTCGCGACGCGCCCATCGCGCGCAAGCCGGCGCTCGCTCCCGCTATGAAGCAGGCCCCGGCCACGCCTATCATCGTCCCGAGCAGAACCGGGTAGGCGGGTCGCCAGATCGGGCCGAGCAGCCAGTTCCCGAAGCCCCGAGGAAGGATGACGAGCAGCACCACACCCCAGGCTGTGGCTGCGATCGCGAGCGCGGAGCCGACGACTAGGCAGAAAAGCGGCAGTCGTCGTGGCGCCCGGCGCAGCACCCTGGCTGCCTCCGGCACGGTGACGAGTGATATGCCCATGAAGATGACCATGAACGGGCCCATCAGGGTGTTGGCGGCCTGGATGTACCCCACGGACGCGAGGCCCGCGATCACACCCACTCCGTAGCTGCGCAACTGAGAGCTGCCGCTGTTGGCGCTGTTCTCGGCGAGATAGCGAGGACCGAGGTCCCGATTTCGTGACACCCAGCTCTGCACCTTGGACAGCCGCGGGACCACCCAAGCCTGTACGGGCCCGGTCGCGGCGGCCGCGCACGCGCCCAGGCCCCAAATGAGCACGAACCAGAAGACGCTCTTATGGTGCGTCGCTCGGATCACCGCTAGCCCTGGCAGCATCGCGACGACCCACACGCCGTCGCAGAGAAACGCCTGACTCCCGCGTCCGAGCGCGAAAAAGGAGTATCGCCAGCTGTCCTGGAGCAGCAGACCGGGCATCGTCAGGCCCAGAGCCAGGAAGGCCATCTTGGCGGGTCCAGTCATCAGCGCCGACGCGCCAAGGACGCAGATGCCCGCGGCCAGCCCGACGACGAGCGCCGTCGCAGAGCTACCAGCGACGGCGCGGCGCCATACCGGCCGATCGGTGCCACTGAACCTCACCATGAGCGGATCGGTCGCTAGGCCACGGGAGGCGTTGAGCGCGAACGCATACGTCACGTAGGCGAGACTGAACGCGCCGTAGTCCGTGGGAATCAGTGAACGGGCGGCGTAGATGCTGATCGCGGCGTTGGAGAGGCTCGAAACAGCCTGGTCTGCGACGCCCCAGCCAAGTCTGTGAAGTCCCCGGCGGAGTAGCCCGGCGGCCGGCGCACTAGCCGGGCCGACCTGAGCAGGCTGCGTGCCACTCGCAGCCTCTGTGCGTCCGAGCGCGAGCGGATTTGCCGGACGATCCTGATGGCCACCAGTGGCTGCCGGTCCCAGGATGAAGCTGGTCGCCAGCTCCAGCGTGTCGTCGGCGAGGTTGACCGGCTGGTAGCCGTCGCTCCGACTGGCGGCGGCTACACCCGTGTCTTGCTCCTCCAGGTCGCTGTCGTGAGTTCCGGCGCTATCGCGGCGCGGAATGGCTGTGGTCATAATCCTGCGCTACTGGCGTCAGATTGGCAGCTGGGGCGGCGGAGGTCGGAGTCAAGCTCGCCGGCCTCCAGCAGTTCGCGGATCTTGCGGAGCCGCACATAGCGGGCTGACGCGAACAGCTCGGCGGTCATCCCGTAGGCCCGATAGGCCGACAGCAGCTCGCCCACCCCGTCGTGGATGGTCCAGGTCAGCTTCAACGCCGGAAAGGTGTCCTCGAGCTTGGCGAAGTCGACCCGGTAATTCCGCAGGTCCGGGCCAGCGCCCTCGGCAAACGACAGAGCCGAGCCTGGCACTGCGTCCCTGACCATCTCAGCGATGTCGCGAACTTGCACGTTGTCAACCGAGCGGCCGACGTTGAACGCCTGGTCGTGCACCAGCTCGCGAGGCGCTTCCAGCATCACGGCGAACGCCCGGCCGATGTCCTCCACGTGCACCAGTGGCCGCCACGGCGACCCGTCGCTTTCCAGCCGGACCTGCCCCGTGGTCAGCGCGACCGCGGTCAGGTTGTTGACGACTATGTCCAGCCGCAGCCGTGGCGAAGCCCCGTAAGCCGTCGCGTTCCGCAGGTAGGTCGGACTAAACCAATCGTCGGCCAGCGCTGACAGCCCTCGCTCAGCCAGCACCTTGGTCTCCCCGTACGGCGTTACCGGCAGCAGCTCTGCATCCTCGGCCACTGCCGCCGAGCCTGCCGCCCCGTACAGGCTGCACGAGGAGGCAAAGAGGAACCGCGGCACGCCCGCTGCCTTCGCCGCTCGTGCCAGCGCCAGCGTCCCATCCAGGTTCACCGAGTACGTCGCCGCCGGATTCAGGTGCCCCAGCGGATCGTTCGACAGCGCCGCCAGACACACCACGGCGTCGTATCCGGCGAGCTCGTGCGCCGAAACATCCCGGATGTCCCGAGCCACCCGACCTGCCGACCACACAGGTGCCGGGCCAAGGTCACAACCCTCATACAGGCCCAGGTCCAGCCCGTCGACCGTGTGCCCCACCGACTCCAAGAACGGCACCAGCACCGCGCCGATGTAGCCTCGGTCGCCCGCTACCAGAACCCGCACTTCCACTCCCGCAAGGTCGCCCAGCTATCACAAGAAACGCTCCTACCCGCTGCTGATACAGCAAGACCGCGGCCTGATCACCAGTCGCGCGATCCAGGCCCGAGAAGATCTCCGTTCTCCCGGCCGGCGCCTCACACTATATCCGAATTTCGGATTCCTTCGATCGTCTCCGTAAATGGAATAACGGAAATGGCGAGAATACGTTTTGTGCTGCGAGTTCGCCTTGACCGCCAGCAGTTCGGATTGGCGTCAACGCTGCCGCTCCCGGTCTCCGCACTGAGCCCGCCGCTTGCCCCGCCAGGACGGGCGGCACCACTCGACCAGTCCGTCAGCATCGCCGCCATGCACGACGCGGGCCACGGAGGGTCAACCAGCAGGGCGCGACCCGATCTGGGATCGTGTGCGCGCGAACTGCGCCGTTGCCGCTGCGTATCACCACTCTCCCGTCAGAACTCCTATGCACACCACGGCACGCGGGCGAGCATTCGGGCCCTGATCGGCCATCGCCAGCGGCGCGGCAGCGCGGACAAGAGCCAGATGTAGCGAGAGTGGGCCTGATGAAGGTAGCGGTAGTTGGTCGCGGTGGCACTCGCGGGGTCGGCTGGTGAGCCGCATCCTGATCATCGTGCAGAACCTGCCGGTTCCGTTTGACCGGCGCGTATGGCTCGAATGCCGAGCCCTCACCGCGGCCGGCCATCAGGTGGCAGTTATCTGCCCGAAGGGCAAGGAGGACCCGGCATATGAGGTCGTCCAGGCAGTGGAGCTTTTCAAGTACCGGCCGTACGCGCCGGGCGGCAGCAGGTTCAGCTTCGTCGCCGAATACATTTACTCCTTCGCTGCCACGGCATGGCTGACCCTAAAGGCGCGCCGCTCCGGCCGGTTCGACATTCTGCAGGCTTGCAATCCGCCAGATATCTTCTGGCCCATCGGCCAGGTCCTGCGCACACTCGATCGCACGAAGTTTGTCTTTGACCACCATGACCTCTGTCCCGAACTCTACGAGTCGCGGTTCCCTACCGGGCCGAGGCTGCCGTACCGGGGTCTGCGCGCCCTCGAACGGCGCACGCACCGCACCGCTGATCACGTCATCGCTACCAATGAGTCGTATCGCGACATCGCCATCATGCGCAGCGGCAAGCCCGCAGCGGACGTCACGGTGGTGCGAACAGGGCCGAACCCGGAGTTCCTCCGGCGTGGCCCGGCACGACCAGAACTGCGCCGGGGGCGCAGGTTCCTCGCTGCCTATATCGGCGTCATGGGACCCCAGGACGGGGTCGACATCGTGATCAAGGCAGCTCACGTCATCGTGCACGAACAGGGTCGGGAGGACATCGCCTTCACCCTTATCGGCTCCGGTGACTGCTTCGACGAGCTGGTGCGGCTCCGCGATGAACTTGGCCTGACTGAGCACGTGCACTTTACCGGCCGGGCACCGGACGAGCTGGTGGGTCAGATCTTGTCAACCGCGGATGTAGGACTTTCCCCGGACCCCAAGAACCCGCTCAACGACGTTTCCACAATGAACAAGACGATGGAGTATATGGCGTTCGACCTGCCGGTAGTGGCCTTCGACCTACACGAGACGCGAGTCTCAGCCGGAGATGCCGCCGTTTACGCGGAACCTAACGACGTGCACGACTATGCGAGTGCGATCGTGACGCTCATGGACGACGAGGAACGCCGCGTCCTACTCGGAAAGCTCGGCAGAGAGCGCGTCGAGCAGCAGCTGGCCTGGAGCCACCAGGAACGCGCCTATCTCGGAGTCTACGAGCGGCTGCTGGCAGCCACCCAACCGCCCCGAACGAGCAGGCCCGCCAAGGAACAGGCATGAAGCAGATAGCGCAGAACTACAAGTCGGGTGACCTCGCTGTACTCGACGTGCCGTCACCGTCCTGTCAGCCTGGTGGCGTCCTGGTTCGGTCGCTGTTCTCTCTCATCTCAACTGGCACCGAGATGATGAAGGTGACCGAGGCGAAAATGTCGATGGTCGGAATGGCGCGCGCCCGACCTGACCAGGTTCGCAAGGTACTTGACTCGGTATCCCAGCAAGGCCTTATAAATACCTACAAGAAGGTGATGAACCAGCTCGACTCCTACACCCCGCTTGGATATTCACTGTGCGGGGTGGTCGTCGAGGTCGGCCTCGGCGCGGAGGAGTTCCGGGTCGGTCAGCTCGTTGCCGCGGCCGGTAACGAGTATGCGCTGCACGCCGAGTACAACTGGATACCAGTTAATCTGTGCGTCCAGGTTCCCGCTGGGGTGCTACCGGAGCACGCAGCCTTTGCCACCGTCGGAGCCATCGCCTTGCAGGGCGTGCGGCGCGCTGAAGTACAACTGGGCGACGTCGCATGCGTCATCGGGCTCGGACTAGTCGGCCAGCTTGTCGTGCGTTTGCTCGTCGCCTCTGGTGTCCGCGTCGTGGGACTCGATCCCGTCGAGGATAGGTGTGGGCTTGCAGCCAAGGCGGGAGCAGTCCTGTGCGCGGCACCTACCGCCGAGGGCACGGCGGCGGTCGAGCAGGCGCTGGGCAGCCTGACCGACGGCCGCGGAGCCGATCATGTGTTGCTTGCCGCGGGCGGATCCTCTACCGGTCCCGTTGAGACCGCCGCCAGGCTGGCGAGGGATCGCGCGCGGATAGTCGACATCGGCAAGACCCGGCTGGATCTGCCCTGGAACGCGTATTACGAGAAGGAACTCGACGTCCGTCTCTCCAGGTCATACGGACCCGGGCGATACGACGACCAATACGAGCTCGATGGTATTGACTATCCAGCCGGTTATGTGCGCTGGACAGAACGGCGGAACATTGAGTGCTTCCTCGACCTGATCGCTCGCGGTGACATCGAGATTGGCTCACTACTATCGGGAACATTCCCGCTCGAGCACGCAACGAGCGTCTACGCAGACCTTGCCGCTGGATCCCTGGCGGCTGTCGGCGTCCTGCTCGAGTATCCCGTGCCTCCGGCAGAGTCCGGCCAGATCGATCGGGCGGTTCATCAGCACTCGACCACGGCCACCCGCCCCCCCGCTGCCAGGCCGCCCGGCCAGTCACACAGCCTGGCCGTGGGCTTCATCGGAGCTGGCAACTACGCGTCCTCGATGCTGCTTCCCCACCTGCAACGGCGTAGTGATGTTGCGCTGGCACACGTAGGAACGACCAAGTCGTTGTCGGCAGCCAACGCACAACGAAGGTTCGGCTTCACCGCCGCGTCGACGACTGCCGATGCTGTGCTCGGTGACGCCTCACTGGACGCGATCTTCGTGGTGACGCGCCATCACTCCCACGCCGATCTCGTTTGCCGCGCGCTGGAGTCGGGCAAGGCGGTCTTCGTCGAGAAGCCGCTTGCTCTGTCCGGAGAGGAACTGCAGCGGATTGTTGACACCATTCGGGAGACTGGCAATGACCGGCTCATGGTGGGCTTCAACCGCCGCTTCTCACCGCTTTTGGTCCGGCTACGATCGGAGTTCGGCACATCAGGCAACTGCTCCGCGAGCCGCTATCTGGTAAACGCCGGCCGACTCAAGGCCGACAGCTGGTATCGCAACACGGCTCTGGAAGGATCGCGATTCGCTGGCGAGGGCGGTCACTTCATAGACACGCTGAGCTGGTGGACCGACAGCCTGCCGGCCGAGGTCTACGCGGTCGGCGGACCCGAGCCTGACGACGTGCAAGTGACAATCCGATTCCAGGACGGCTCCACGGGCAGCATCGCGTACCTGACCGCCGGCAACGCCCGCTATCCCAAGGAGACGCTGGATGCCGCGGCTGGTGGCAGGACGGCCAGGCTAGACAACTTCACCCGAGCAGCGGTCTGGGCGGGCCGCCGTCAGCGCACACTGCGATCACCGGGTGGCCAGGACAAGGGCCAGCGGCACGAGCTTGACCGGTTCATCACCGCCTGCAAGCAGGGTGGTCCGATGCCTATTGCATTGGAGTCGCTGATCTCGACGACGCAGGCAACAATCGCAGTCGGTCGAAGCCTGTCGAGCGGCAAGCCGGAGATACTGTGACGCCAGACGCCTCCCGGCTCGGCTGGTACGCACGCAGGCTGTCCCGGATGTCAGCGGCAGAGGTCGGTTGGCGGGCACGCGACAAGGTGCTCCAGTCGGCCTGGTCAGTCAGGCAAGTCACGAGTGAGCAGGTCAGCGCCTCCGCGCAGACAGCTCAGGCAAGCCGCCGGTTCGCCGTCGTGTTGCCGCCACAATCAGCAGCTCGAGTCCCTCCGGCAGCCAGGGCCG
Organism: Streptosporangiaceae bacterium; assembly: GCA_030040815.1. The sequence continues at coordinate 3,018 of JASHSZ010000045.1, read as the reverse complement.
CCGTGCTCGCTGCGGCCGACGGACTGCTCAGGGGCGAGTGGGAGGTGCTGGGCGTTGTCCGTACGGACATGCGCGCGCCCGATTGGTTCCTTGATCCGGTGACCGGACGACGAGCGCCAGGAGACCGGTACGCCTTCCGCATCGATCACCGCTCCGAGGTCCTGACTGGAAACATCAAGCAGATCTGGGAGGTCTCGCGACTACAGCATGTCACGTTGCTGGCGAACGCCTATTTCCTCAGTCACCACGAGGCCTACGCCAGCTTGGCGGCTGACCATCTCCACTCCTGGTGGCGGGAGAATCCCTTCCTCTCAGGTGTGCACTGGACCAGCGGCCTTGAGGTAGGCATGCGCCTCATCAGCATGACCTGGATCCGGCGCCTACTCGACGACTGGCCTAAGGTCGCTGACCTATTCGAGCATAATGATGTCGCCGTCCGGCAGATCGCCTGGCACCAGCAGTATCTCTCCGCGTTCAGGAGCCGCGGATCATCGGCCAACAACCACGTCATCGCTGAGGCCGCGGGCCAGCTCGTTGCCAGCTGCGCCTTCCCGTGGTTCCCGGCAAGCGACACCTGGCGAAGCAGATCTGCGCGCCTGCTTGAGCGCGAGCTGATGAGGAATACCTTTCCCTCCGGAATCGGGCGCGAGCTAGCCTCCGACTACCAATCCTTTGTCGCCGAGTTGGCGTTGGTCGCAGCGGTTGAAGCAGGTGCGGCGGGTCACCCGTTGTCGGACAGCACGTGGCAACGACTGGCCGCCATGGTGGACAGCGGCGCTGCGCTTCTCGATCAGCGATTGCGGCCGCCGCGGCAGGGGGACGGAGACGACGGCCGCGGGCTGCTGCTCGACGCGCCCGCGGTTGACCGCTGGAAGTCGCTACTGGCACTCGGTGCCGCGCTCTTCGGGCCCTGCGACTGGTGGCCACCCATAGAACCGTGCGCAAGCAGCGCGCTTGTCTCAGCCCTGCCGACCGCCGCCAGGCGCGTTGTGAGGCGACCCGCGTCCCGCCCCTGGCACTTTTCGGACGCCGGCACAACATTGCTTCGTACGACGAGCACTCGGGAGCCGGAGATATGGTGTCGATGCGACGGCGGATCGCACGGTTATCTCCGTATCGCTGCCCACGCCCACGCCGATGCCCTGTCCGTCGAGGTTCGCTATGGCGGCGTCGACATCCTTGCCGACCCAGGAACCTACTGCTATCACGGCGAGCCGGTGTGGCGCTCCTACTTCCGGTCCACACTTGCCCATAACGCCGTCGAGCTCGGCGGGCGGAGCCAGTCCCTCGAAGGCGGGCCATTCCTGTGGCTCAGACACGCGAACGCGCGAGAGATCGACGTCGCCGACATCGGGGACGCGGTGGAGTGGACGGCAGAGCACGACGGCTACCTTTCCCTCGACCCGCCGGCCCGTCACCGTCGATGCGTACGGCTGGACAGGGCGTCGCGCACCATCGACATTGTCGATGAGATCAGCAGCAGTCACGATGTCTGCCTCGCATTCCATCTCGGCCCCGGCGTAGAGGCTGAACTCTACGGCGCATCCGGCGTTCTTAGCTGGCCGGCGACGGCGTGTCCCGGCGTCGCCATAGTCGAGCTCAGCGCGTCACTGCAGTGGACCCTGCATCGCGGTCAGAGCAATCCGATTATTGGCTGGTACTCTGCCGGTCTTGGACGACGAGTACCCGCGTTCTCGCTGATCGGGCGCGGCCGGTCGGACCCGGACGCACCCTTCACTACCCGGCTCAGATTCCTCTCAGCGAGCGCGTCGGCAATCCCGTTCGGCCCCCTGACGGATGGTACATAATGACTCATATTCAGCAAGCGACTGGCGAGCAGGACGGCGACTTGAAGGACGGCCGTTTGGACGTGGGCTCTTCCGGAGTCTCGGATGCTCCCAGCACGCACGATCCGCACGATGACGGCGAGCTCGAAGACACGAGTCCGTTGCCAGTTATCAGCGAAACGCAGTTGAGGACGCCGGAGACCGAGGTCACCGCGTCAGAAGCTTCGTGGCCATATGACGACGTCGAGGCTGCAGCCGAACGACCACCCGGTGACCTTGGACGGGCACTGACGGCAGGGCTGGCGACGATCCCGTATCTGTGGAAAAGCATTCGGCGGCGGGTGAAGTTCTGCTGCGTTCTAGGCGCGATCGGCCTGCTGGCCGGTCTAGGGCTGCACATGGTTCGTCCGGTGCCCTACAAGGCAGCTGTGACCGTCGAGATCGCCTATGCCCCAGGGTCAGACCCCTACGATGCCATCTTGACCAGTATTGCCCTCGTAGAGAGCCGGGCAGTGGCTGGCAAAGCCGCCCATGATCTAGGTCTGAAGGAAGGCGTGACCAAGTTCCTGGCCAGCTATACGGCTACGGAAGTCACCGACCAGGTCATTACCATCACGGTCGCTGCGCCCTCGACCGGCGACGCGGTGCGCCGGGCAAGTGCCATTGCCGACGCGTTCCTGCAGTTCCAGGCCGCTCAATTGCAGAGCGAGCAGAATCGGGTCGTCGACTCTCTGAATCAACAGATCAACTCGCTGACCAAGCAGGTCGCCGCGGATAATGCCGCCATCGCGCAGATCCCTACTCGCCGTCGCTCGCCCGCGCAGAACTCTGAACTCATTCAACTAGAAAACCAACGTGGCGAAGCAGAGAGCGAGGTGAGCGGGCTACAATCCGCGGTGCTGAGCTACCAGGTGGGTAATCAGATTGACAACGACCAGGTCGTATCGGGCAGCGAAATAGTAAACCCGGCCGCCCCGCTGCGTGCGTCGAAGCTGGCCTCGCCTATCGCTTACCCGGCCCTCGGGCTGCTTTTCGGGCTGCTGGTGGGCGTTGGGTTTGTGGTGGTGGAGGCGCTGGTGTCGGACCGGTTGCGGCGCCGGGATGATGTCGCGCGGGCGCTGGGGGCGCCGGTGGAGCTGAGCGTGGGCAGAGTGCGGGCGGGACGGTTCGCGGTGTGGGATCGCCTGGCCCCCGGGCGAGCCAGGCGGCGCGAACGGGACATGGAGCGGAT
>JASHSZ010000344.1 GCA_030040815.1 Streptosporangiaceae bacterium | reverse complement strand
GTCGACACACCACATCCTGTGCCCGTGCCATCAGTCGACCTTCGACGCCACCCGCGGCGCCAAAGTGATCTTCGGTCCGGCGACCAGGGCGCTGCCGCAGCTGCCGATCGGCGTGGACTCGGAGGGCTTCCTGATCGCGACCGGATCCTTTAACGAGCCCGTGGGGCCGAGCTTCTGGGAACGGTCATGAGTGTCGAACGCGCGCTCGAGGGCACCGGTAACTGGCTCGATGACCGGCTGCACGGTGCCCGCGGCGTCCGGGTGCTGCTGCGGAAGGTCTTCCCCGACCACTGGTCGTTCCTGCTCGGCGAGATCATCCTCTACTCGTTCATCATCCTGCTGCTGTCCGGCACCTTCCTGACGCTGTGGTTCGAGCCCAGCATGACGCAGGTCGTCTATCACGGCTCCTACATCCCGCTGCGCGGCGTCCGGATGAGCGAGGCGTACGCATCGACGCTGAAGATCAGCTTCGACGTCCGCGGCGGTCTGCTCATGCGGCAGATCCACCACTGGGCCGCCGACCTGTTCATGGCCGCGATCATGGCGCACATGCTGCGGATATTCTTCACCGGTGCATACCGCAAGCCGCGCGAGATCAACTGGCTGATCGGCATCATCCTGTTCACCCTCGGCATGTTCGAGGGCCTGTTCGGCTATTCGCTGCCCGACGACCTGCTGTCCGGCGCGGGGCTGCGGATCACCGAGGGCGTCCTGCAGTCGTTCCCCTTGGTAGGCTCCTACCTCGCGTATTTCCTGTTCGGCGGGCCGTTCCCCGGTAACCAGATCATCGGCCGGCTGTACATCCTGCACGTGCTGATCATCCCCGCCCTGATCCTGGCGCTGGTCAGCGTGCACCTGTTCCTGATGTTCCACCAGAAGCACACCCAGATGCCGGGCAAGGGCCGGACGAACGAGAACGTGGTCGGCGCCCCGACGTACCCGTACTTCATGGCCAAGACCGGGGCGTTCTTCTTCTTCACCTTCGCCGCGATCACGCTCGCCGCGACGTTCGTCCAGATCAACGCGGTGTGGCTGTACGGCCCGTACAACCCGGTCGCCATGTCCGCCGGCTCGCAGCCTGACTTCTACATGGGCGTCCTCGAGGGTGCGCTGCGCGTCATGCCGAACTGGCAGTGGGTGGTCTTCGGGCACACGTTCGCCTTCAATGTGTTCATCCCGGCCTTGCTTCCGCTCGGCATTATCTTCGGCGGGGCAGCGCTGTGGCCGTTCCTCGAGCAGTGGATCACCGGTGACCGGACCGAGCATCACCTGAACGACCGGCCGCGGAACGCGCCGACCCGGACCGCGATCGGTATCGCGGCGGTCACGTTCTACGGGATCTTGTTTGCCGAGGGCGCCAACGACGTCCTCGCCAACCACTTCGACGTCCCGCTGTACACGATCACCTGGATAGCCAGGGTTGGCATCTTCGTCGGCCCGGTGATCGCGTACATCATCACCAAGCGCATCTGCCTCGGGCTGCAGCGCAAGGACAACCACCTGATCGAGCATGGCGTGGAGACGGGCATCATCAGACAGCTGCCGGGCGGCGAGTTCATCGAGGAGACCAGGCCGGTCGACGATGAGCACCTGGCGGTCCTGCTGTCGCGAGCCCCGCATCCTGCGCTGCCGCCTGGCGAGACCGCCGAGACCGAAGTGCCGGCTCCCGGCATGCGCGGCGGCATCGGCCGGATGCGCGAGCGGCTCTATGGCGTCGTCACCGAGAGCGCGCCAATGCCGGAGATCCATGGGAACGGGCACGGCGACGGGCGCCTCGCGGAGACTGGCGAGCACAACGGCCACGGCCAGCAGGCGCCGAGCGCTGCGGGCGCCGCACCGGCCGAGCCGCAGCACGACGAGGACAGTCACTAACGCGCGCAGGCGGGCCGCCGTTGCCTTCATGGGAGCTGGCGAGCTCGCCGGAGAGATCACCGCCGTCGGCGGCGATGACGTGACGCGGGCCATCACCGAGGAGAACAACTCGATCGCCGGGGGCCGCGGCTACCCCGTCCGAGGCGGCCAGTGGCGGCAGACAACTCAGGGGTCCTGACCGCAGCAGGCTCACCACCTCATCGATGTACCGCGACGCGATCAGCAGCGAGCATCCGCGGTGTTCCGATGTTTCCGAGACAGCTCCGGGGACCAGGGCGCAACCTGAGCGCATGGGACCATCTGCGGCAGGGTTCGACTTGTCCGAAATCTATATCCATCTCGGCCTCGGCTCGCGAGCCGAGACGCTCCCGGACTTCGCCTGGAGCGCCGAGTCGCTCGCCCGCTATGAGGCGGAGCACCAGGCCGACGGTGACGAAGGCCGCCTGGTGATGATCGGCCCCGCCGGGGCGACCTGGACAAGCTGGGAGCGCCATCCGGCCGGCGACGAGGTCGTCGTCGCGCTGTCCGGCCGCCAGACCCTCATTCAGGAGATCGACGGCCACCACCACCGGATCGAGTTGCACGCCGGTCAGGCGGCGATCAACCCGCGCGGTGTCTGGCACACCGCGGACGTATCCGAGCCCGGCTCGGTCTTGTTCATCACTCCCGGCCGAGGCACCGAGCATCGCCCGCGGCAGTGAGCAGTACCGAACAGGGCCGCGAGCCAAGTCCTCGCATCGGCGTGAGCAGGTCGATACTGTTGCCCCGTGCATGCCGCCCGCACCCTGTACCGTGATGCTGCGCTTGCCGACGCCACGGGGCCGGAGCTGCGCCTCGGCACGAGCATCCTTGCCGTCGGCGACCGCATCGAGTGGGTCGGGGATGTCGGAGACGAGCCGCAGCTCTCCGACGACACACTCGTGGTCGATGCTTCCGGCTCCACCGTCATCGCCGGGATGGTCGATAGCCACAGCCACCTGACGCTGCCGGGCGGCGCGCACTGGATCGACCGCGGCTTCGATCCGCCGCAGCGGCTGGTCGAGGTCGCCGAGCACAACGCCCGGCTGCAGCGAAGCGCCGGCGTCCGCTGGGCGCGGGACGTCGGCTCACCGATGGGCGACGATCCGGTGGACGGGCGTCGCCGGGCGTTGGCGCTCGGGGTACGCGACCGCTGGTCCGGGCAGCGCGAGTACCCGTATGTGCGGGCTGCCGGTACCTGGGTCTCGCGGACCGGGTCGCTTCCCGGCGGGCTGTCTGTCGAGGTCGAAGACGGGGACGGTCTGGTGGCGGCGGCTGCCGGGCAGCTCGATGACGGCGCCGATTTCGTCAAGCTCTACCTGGACGGGCCGGATCGCGAGACGTCACCGTTCACGGTGAGCGAGGTGGGAGCCGTCGTCGAGGCGGCGCATGCCCGAGGTGCCCGGGTGACGGCGCATTCGGGGATGCTTCCCGGCGCGCGAGTGGGCGCCCAGGCCGGCGTCGATTCCCTGGAGCACGGCTTCCAGCTCGACTCTGACGTGGTGGCGCTCATGGCTGCCAACAAGGTCGCGCTCGTGTCCACGCTTGCCGTGCTGGAGTCGTGGGGTACCTTCAGCCGCACGACGAACCTCCCGCGCTTCGTGGAGCCACCGCGGCGAGCAGACATCGCCGCCCGGCGGGAGTGGGCCCACGAGAGCGTGCGGCTTGCTGCTCGAGCCGGTGTCCTGGTAGCGGCGGGCACCGACTTCGGAGGCGGATCACTGCGCGCCAATCAGCTCGCGTGGGAGGTGGAGTGCCTGGTCACCGCCGGACTGGAGCCCTGGCAGGCGCTGGCGGCGGCGACCCGCAACGGCGGGCAGCTCCTCGGCGAGCCGGACGCGGGCGTTATCAGGGAAGGCGGCCAGGCCGATCTTGTCTTTGTGCACGGTGACCCGCTGTCTGACCCGGCGGCGCTGTGGCGGATCTGGATCGTCACCTGAGCCGCCGCCCGCGCGGAGGCGGCGGGGCGCCACATGGGGGCCTCGATGCTATTGCTGTAGCAGTAGTACTGAGGCACCCATGAGTCGGCGCGATGTGCCACGGTCAGCTGGCTGCCTTCACGAGTTCGTCGAGCATGGCGTTGAGCTTCCCGATCCCAACCGGCAGATGACCTTCGCCTTCCTCAAGGTGGGTCGCTGCGGCCGGCAGCTGAGTCCTCGCCCATGCCAGCCAGCCAGTCGAGGCCGTCAGCCTCGTACGGAGCAACGCCGGCAACGACGAGCACCCCAGCGGCGGCGGGGAGCCGAGCCGCGCAGGCCAGGGCGTGCGGGCCGCCGCCGGACCAGCCCATCGTGAGGAGGCGCTCGACGCCCAGCGCGGCCAGCACCGCGTCCGTGTCGGCGACGACATCGACGACGCTGCGGCCGGGCTGACGGGTCGAGCGCCCGTACCCAGGCCGCGAGGTGGTGACGAGGCGCAATCCGCGGGCATGCACGGCTCGTTCGAGTACGCGGATGGGGGTGACGGCGCCGGGCGTGCCGTGGTGAAACACCAGTGGCAGCCCGGCCGCGGGCCCGCTGATGCGCATGACGAGGCGACGGCCCTCCGGCAGCTGAACGTGCTCAACTTCGTCCGTCCGGCCATCCTGGCAGCTACCACGTCCGCCCGCTACGATGCAGCGACCGCGTGATCGTTAAACCAGTCGAGGAGCGGGCGCAGCCGCTCGCACGCGCGGTAGACCGGCTCAACGTCACGCACGATGTCGGGCTCAAGCTCGCGGGCCGCGATGAGCGACCGGTGCCTGAGCAGGTCGGCACGGGGGTGGTCGGGCGGATAGCCGCGCGGAATCCGCGTCATGACGTCGCCGCGTATGTCGTGCCCGGCCGCAGCAAGCGACGACACAAGTTCGGCCAGCCTGCGCCCGCTCTCATCGGCGGCGACCGCTGCCCGAAACGAGGCGATCTGCTCGGGGCTGGCGTACCGCCAGGCGGCACTGATCCCCAGCCCGTCGACGTTGAAGCGGAATGCAATATAGACGGTGCGGGCAATCCGCACGACGCCGCACTGGTTCTGCCACCAGAACGCAGTGCTTGCGTAGCCCCACACCGCGAAGTCCTCATACCACGGGTCGGCGTCCGCGAGGTCGTTGAGCAGGTCGATCATCGGCCGCCGCACGTGCTCCTCGCGGTGCCGCCGTGCTCGCTCCCTCGTCGGCTGCGACGGCTCGCCGCCCAGCTTCAGGAGCACCGCGTACGCCTGCTCTGGCCACCCGTGAAAGCGCGGTCCCACCCGGGCATGCTATCGACAGCACCGACAACGGCCCGCACCGTTTATTGAGCTACGGCAGCCGTTGACCGATCGTGGCGTCCGCGCTTACGTTGCCGGGCATGGATGACATCCGCGCCAGTCTGACGGTCCTGGCTCGCACCGGAGCGGGCGGTGCCGGCCTGGTCCGCACCCTGGCCGAGGTTCCGCCGCGCGGTCGGCACGCCGGCGCGGCCGGGGACGGCGGCGAGCTGTGGTTCGTGATCGAAGGCTCGGGCCGGCTCGACCTGGATGGCGCGCCAGGACTTCCGCTTGTCCCCGACCGCGGCCTGTGGCTCCCGGCCGGCGCCGCCTACGAGCTGGAGTGCGGCGCAGCCGGCCGGCTGCGCCTTGACGTCGTCGCACTGCCCGCTCCGAGTTCCCACCCGGCCACGGGAGACACGCTGCCGACGGCCGGCGGCGCGGCCGTGCCGCTCAGCCGCGACGTGCGAGACTGCCCGGCGGAGACGACGGGAGACCGGACGTTCCGCGTGCTCTTCGGCCCCGGCCGTGACTGCGCGACGGCCACGCAGTTCGTTGGCGAGATCCCGCCGGGCCGGGCACCGGAGCACAGCCACCCCTACGACGAGGTGGTGCTGGTCCTGCAGGGCACGGGCGTCGCTCACGTGGGTGGGGCCGACCGCGCGCTGTCCGCGGGCACGTGCCTGCACCTGCCGCCCGGACTGCCGCACTGCCTTGAGAACACCGGGTCGCAGCCGATGCGCGTCCTCGGGGTGTTCCATCCGGCCGGCAGTCCGGCGGCGAAACTGCCGCCTCGCAGCAGCGTTCTGAACCCGAGCTGACGGTGCCCGCGCACGCGGCGCGGTCATGCCCGGGCGAGCACCGCTTCGAGCGGATGCGGCACCCGGTCGAGATCCATCGCCCCGGCGAGCAGGCGCGCGTAGCGGAGCTTTCGCCTGGCGCCGCTGCCGAGGAACCGCCGCAACTGCGGCCCGACGGGCTGACGGCGCCACTCGGGCTGCCGCTGCAGGCTGCGGAACGAGTCGAGGTCGCCCTGCGAGTCAATGAGCGCCTCAACCTGGTCGGTGCCGATCGCGCGGATCAGCTCGTCCTCCAGATCGTCGACGCAGACATAGAAGCCGAGTAGCTCCATGTCAGCCCGCGTCCCAGCCGAGCCGACACCAGCGCTGGCCAGGCCGCGCCGGACGATGTCCTCCTCGCCGACGTCACACAGACCCGCCAGCCTCAGGCCAGCCCCAGCGGGACCAAGCTCAGCCAGATAGCGCGTGATCGCGTGCGCGCCGCCGATTGGCAGGACCACGACGCGGTCGGCACCGAGGTCCCGGCCGTGGCGGGCTGCGAGTGTCTCGACCGCGATCTGGTCGCTGATGCCCTCGACGAGCACGACGGCCTCGGCCGCCGTCACCTTCGCCAGCGCCCGGACCGTAGCCTGCGTCGCGGCCGCCGGACCGTGCACGTAACCGTCGAGTAGCCGACTGGCAAGCTCACGGCGCCGGGTGCTGTCCATCCAAGTAGCTTTGTCCGTGCCGCTAACCATACCGAGCGGCCGCGCGCGTGACACCATCTCAGACCTGCCACCGCGCGCCAGGCACGGCGGGCGGTGGTGCCGCATACCCGCCGAGTACCGTGAGATCCAATCCATCGAGCCGGCGGAAGGGCAGCGTGCGCTGGTGACCGGTACGGCAGGATCCGCATGACTCGTCGGCCTGACTCGTTCAACTCGGTCGCCTCGCTCTACGATGCGGCGCGGCCGCTCTATCCGGATGCCGTCCTGGATGATCTCGTTGCGCTCACCAGCCTTCAGCCCGGCGATCATGTCCTGGAGATCGGCTGCGGTACCGGCCAGATCACCGTTCCGCTGGCTGAGGGCGGCGTGCGCATCACCGCCCTGGAGCCGGGCGCAGATCTCGCCGCCATCGCCCGCAGCAAGCTCGCGGCGCATCGGGGCGCTGCGGTGGTTGAGCGCAGGTTCGAGGACTATGACCTGCCGCGGGAGCCGTTCGACCTCGTGGTCTCGGCCACCGCCTTCCACTGGGTCGATCCCAGCATCAGGGTGACCAAGGCAGCCAGGGCCTTGAAGCCCGGCGGCTACCTGGCGATCATCCACACGCACTGGGGTGTCGGGACGCACCCCGATGCCTTCGGTGTGCGCAGCCAGCCGTGCTATGAACGCTGGGATACCGACGCCGAGCCAGGCTTCGTGCCGCCGGTCATCGCCGACCTGCCCGCGACCCGTCCCGAGCTAGCCGACTCGCCAAGATTCCGCTCGGTCGAGCACCGCCTCTACGAGCAGGTCAACCACTACTCCACGGCCAGCTACCTCGACCTGCTTCGCACCTTCTCGAACATTCAGGGACTCGACGCTGCCGCCCGGGACGGCCTGCTGAGCTGCCTCGGCCAGCTGATTGACGGCCAGTTCAACGGCACGCTGACGCGCTCGGACACCAGAGAACTGTGGCTGGCTCAGGCGATCGGCGCGACTGCATGATCGAATGGCCTCGCCGCAGCAGCGGCGGCCGCCCACCGCCTGCCGGCCGGGCGAGCGTCAGTGCGAGTAATAGCCGCGGTAGTACTCGAAGACGAACCCGATGACGGCCAGAAACGTCAGCAGCAGCCCGATGAGGAACAGCCACCACGCGACCGCCACGCCGATCGCGGCGGTCGCCGCGGCCAGGCCGAGGAACAGCGGCCACCAGCTGTGCGGGCTGAAGAAGCCCAGCTCGCCGACGCCTTCGTCGATCTCACCCTCCGGGCTGTCCTCTGGACGCTCCGGCAGCCGCCGGCCAGTGAACAACAGGTAGAAGCCCACCAGGAAGGCCAGGCAGACAGCCAGCGCCAGCGCCGTGGTGCCCGTCGGGTCGTGGGAGAAGTACCAGTAGACGATGTCGGACCCGCCGAAGAACACGGCGCAGCCCAGGAAGAGGTACGCCTCTACTTTCACGATCCTGCTCCGATCGACTGGTCCCGAGCGAGGAGTTCGGCGGGCCGGTCCCGGCCCGACCTGATGTGGGGGTAGTGCAGGTCGAAGGCCGGCCGCTCGGACCTGATGCGCGGGATCGAGGTGAAGTTGTGCCGCGGCGGCGGGCAGGAGGTCGCCCACTCCAGCGAGTTGGCGAAGCCCCACGGGTCATCGGCGGTCACCTGCTCGCCCCGCTTCCAGGTGATGTAGATGTTGTAGAAGAAGATGAAGTTCGACGCGCCGAGGATGAACGCCCCGATCGAGGAGATGTCGTTGAGCGTGGTCGCCAGGTGCGGCAGGAACGGGTAGTTCGCGACCCGCCGCGGCATGCCCATGACGCCCAGCCAGTGCTGGACCAGGAACGTCATGTTGAAGCCGATGAACACGCTCCAGAAGTGCCACTGGCCGAGCCGGTAGTCGAGCATCTTGCCGGTCCACTTCGGCCACCAGAAGTAGATCCCGCCGAACATGCAGAACACCACCGTGCCGAACAGCACGTAGTGGAAGTGGGCGACCACGAAGTAGGTGTCGCTGACCGCGAAGTCCAGCGGCGGCGAGGCCAGGATGACCCCGGTGAGGCCGCCGAACAAGAACACGACCAGGAACCCGAGGATGAACAGCATGGCCGGCTCGAAGGTGATCTGGCCTTTCCAGATCGTGCCAAGCCAGTTGAAGAACTTCACCCCGGTCGGCACCGCGATCAAGTACGTCATGAACGAGAAGAACGGCAGGAGCACCGCGCCGGTGGTGAACATGTGGTGCGCCCACACCGTCAGCGACAGGCCGGCGATCGCGATCGTCGCAGCCACCAGGCCCTTGTAACCGAACAGCGGCTTACGGGAAAACACGGGCAGGACCTCGGTGGCAATGCCGAAGAACGGCAGCGCCACAATATAGACCTCCGGATGGCCGAAGAACCAGAACAGGTGCTGCCACAAGATCGCCCCGCCGCTGTTAGCGGAGAACACCTGCGCACCGAACTTGCGGTCGATCTCCAGCACCAGCAGCGCCGCCGCGAGCACCGGGAAGGCCAAGATCACCAGCATCGAGGTCAGCAGGATGTTCCAGGTGAATATCGGCATCCGGAACATCGTCATGCCCGGCGCCCGCATGCACAGGATCGTGGTGATGAAGTTCACCCCGCTGAGGATCGTGCCCAGGCCAGACAGCACCAGGCCCATGATCCACATGTCGCCGCCGATGCCGGGCGAGTACTGCGCGCTGGTCAGCGGTGAGTAGGCATACCAGCCGAACGACGCCGCCCCGCCCGGCGTCAGGAAGCTCAGCAGCAGGATCGTGCCGCCGAAGGTGAACATGTAGTAGCTCAGCAGGTTCAGCCGCGGGAACGCCACGTCGGGGGCGCCGATCTGCAGCGGCATGATCTCGTTGGCGAACCCGACGAACAGCGGCGTCGCGAACAGCAGCAGCATGATCGTGCCGTGCATCGTGAACAGCTCGTTGTACTGCTGGTCGGACACGATCGAGTTGTCCGGGCCCATCAGCTGCGCCCGCATGATCATCGCCATCGCGCCGCCGATCAGGAAGAACACGAACGACGTGATCATGTACAGGTGACCGATGACCTTATGGTCGGTCGACGACAGCCAGTCCGCCAGGAGCGAGCCTTTATGGTAGGACCTGCGCGCCGCGGCCACCTGCGCGACCGGCTGCTGGTACGTGGTCACTGCGCACCCCCAGATGCGTTCTCCAGCTTCTGCTGCGACGTGATCCACGCGGTGAACTGGGCGGGCGTCACGATCTTGATCCGGAAGAGCATCCGGCTGTGATAGAGGCCGCACAGCTCCGAGCAGCGGCCGATGCTGTCGGGGCCGCCGTAGAGCGTCCCGGTCGTATAGACCTCGAAGTGGTTGGGGTGATCGGGCAGCACGTCACGCTTGAAGTCGAACGGCAGCACCCAGAACGAGTGCACCACGTCGTTCGAGGTGAGGTTGAACCGGACCGTCTCGTGCTCCGGGATCTCCAGCAGCGGGAACTGGTTCTCGTTGGCGGCCGCTCCGAGCTCCCCGTTCCACATGGCGCCCACCTCGGTGACGCCGTGCGCCGAGTTCTTGACCGGGTACCCCGGGTACTGGAACTCCCAGCTCCACTGGAAACCGGTCACGTCCACGACCACGTTCGGCTTCGCCGACAGCGAGTCGATCCTGTTCTCGTCCCTGGCGGTGAAGTAGAACAGCACGCCCACCATGATGAACGGGACGACGGTGTAGAGAATCTCGATCGGCAGGTTGTACCGAACCTGATGCGGAATGTGGTCGCCGCGCTTGCGGTGGAAGATCACCGTCCACAAGATGCCGCCCCAGACCACCGCGCCCACGGCGAAGGCCGCTATCCAGGCGCCCTGCCACAGGTCAACGATCAGCTTGGCCTGGGTGGTCAGCGGGTTGCGCAGCCCGAGCCGCTCGACATCGGTGGCGTCGCAGCCCGACGTCATGGTGACCAGGCCGGCCATCAAGACGGCGCACGGAAGCCAGCGCCGGATCAGCCGCGCCCTCGCCGGGGCAGGCGGGGCGCCGTCCCCGGCGGCCCGGTGATTGGGACTCACAGATGGCCTTCCAGCAGCTAAGTCCCGGCTCCAGCAGCCGGTAGGGTTCGACGTCCTACAGCTTGTCGTGGAAAACAGTACAACGCCGACGAGTCGTCGTAGTGGGTACCCCCAAGCGTGCCGCGCCCGGCCCGCGCCGGTCCGACCGCGGCCTGGCTAGAGTCGAGAGCGTGGCAGCAGGATCAGTGCCCGCAAACAGCGGCGGCTACCTCGACGCAGCGTCCGCGGAGCCGCTGCATCCGAGCGCGCACGAGGCTCTGCTGGCCGCACTCGACGACGGCTGGGCCGACCCGTCGCGGCTGCACCGCGAGGGCCGGCAGGCTCGGCTGCTGCTCGACCAGGCCAGGGAGTCGGTCGCGGCGGAGCTTGACTGCCGGCCGGACGAGGTGTCGTTTACCAGTTCCGGCACGCAGGCCGTGCACCTGGCCGTGCTCGGCGCGGTTCAGGCCAGGCAGTCTGCCAGCCGTGGCGCCGGTCACCTTGTTGCCAGCGCGGTCGAGCACTCAGCCGTGCTCAACGCGGCCGACTGGCTGCACCGGGTCACCGGAGCGGAGGTCAGCATCACCGGCGTGGACCAGTGGGGACGGGCCGACCTCGCCGAGTTCGCCACCGCAGCCCAGCGTGACCGCACTCTGCTCGCCTGCCTGCAGTCGGCGAACCACGAGGTCGGCACCATCCAGCCGGTTGCGGAGGCCGCGGCGGAGTGCCAGCGCGCGCGGGTGCCGCTGCTGGTCGACGCCGGCGCGTCGGCCGGCCGCCTGCCCACGCCGACGGGCTGGTCACTGCTCACCGCCAGCGCCCGCAAGTGGGGCGGTCCCGCCGGGGTCGGCGTGCTGGC
>JASHSZ010000343.1 GCA_030040815.1 Streptosporangiaceae bacterium | reverse complement strand
CAGGCGCGGCGGGTCACGTTCAAGTACGGCCTCGGCGCGGAGTTCATCGGCGTCCTGCAGACGCTGCACAAGCTGGGCCTCGACCAGACCACGCCGGTCAGCGTCGAGGGCGGGCGCGTGTCGCCCAGGGACGTGGTCGCCGCCTGCCTGCCCGACCCGGCCACGCTGGGCCCTCAGATGTCGGGCCTGACCTGCGCGGGTACCTGGGTGACCGGCACCGGAAAGGACGGCCGTCCCCGCGAGGTGTATCTGTACCACGTCGTCGACAACGCGCAGACGATGGCCGAGTACGGCTCGCAGGCGGTCGTCTGGCAGACGGCGATCAACCCGGTCGTCGCCCTCGAACTCATCGACTCGGGCGCCTGGTCCGGGGCCGGCGTCCTCGGCCCCGAAGCCCTGCCCGCCTGGCCGTTCCTGGATCTGCTCACCGAGTACGGGTCACCATGGGAGTGCGAGGAACGCGAGCCGGCAGAGCCCTCAACCGCATAACAAGGGAACGGAGTCGTCGTGGCTAATGATCTGCAGAACTTCATCGGTGGCCAGTGGACGGACCTGTCCTTTGACAACCGCGCGGACATCATCGACCCGAGCACGGGAGAGGTCTTCGCGACTGCGCCGGTTTCCGGTGCCGCCGAGGTAAACGCCGCGGTGGCGTCGGCCGCCGAGGCGTTCCCTGGCTGGCGGGACGCGACGCCCGCAGAGCGCAGCCTGGCGCTGCTGCGCATCGCCGACGCGATCGAGGCCCGCGCGGACGAGTTCGTCAAGGCGGAGGCGCAGAACACCGGCAAGCCGATCGGCCTGACCGCGTCGGAGGAGATCCCGCCGATGGTCGACCAGATCCGGTTCTTCGCCGGCGCAGCCCGCGTGCTCGAGGGCAGGTCAGCTGGCGAGTACATGACGGGGTTCACCTCGTTCATCCGCCGCGAGCCGGTCGGTGTCTGCGCCGCGGTGACACCGTGGAACTACCCGATGATGATGGCGGTCTGGAAGTGGGCGCCTGCTCTGGCGGCCGGAAACACCATGGTGCTCAAGCCGTCCGACACGACGCCGGTCACTAGCCTGCTGATGGCGGAGCTGATCAGTGAGTTCGTGCCGCCGGGTGTGTTCAACGTGGTGTGCGGCGACCGGGACACCGGCCGCCTCCTGGTGTCTCACAAGGTGCCGCAGCAGGTGTCGATCACCGGCAGCGTCCGGGCGGGTAAGGAGGTCGCGGCCGCCGCGGCCGAGAACCTGAAGCGAGTGCACCTGGAACTCGGCGGCAAGGCTCCGGTCATCGTGTTCGACGACGCCGACGTGGCAGCGGCCGCCGAGGCCATCGCGATAGCTGGCTACTTCAACGCGGGGCAGGACTGTACGGCCGCGACCCGGGTGCTGACCGGGCCGCGGATCCACGATGACTTCGCCGCCGCCCTCACCGAGCAGGCGAGAGCTCAGGTGACGGCCGGGCCGGACAACGCCGACGCCACCTACGGACCACTGAACAACGCCACTCAGCTCGAGCGGGTGTCGGGGTTCATGACCCGGCTGCCCGACCACGCCCGCGTGCTGACGGGCGGCAGCCGGGTCGGCGAGCAGGGCTACTTCTACGCCGCGAGTGTGGTCGACGGGCTGCACCAGGACGACGAAGCCATCCAGAACGAGATCTTCGGCCCGGTCATCACCGTCCAGCAGTTCAGCGACGAGGACGAGGCGCTGCGCTGGGCGAACGGAACCGAGTACGGCCTGGCGTCCTCCGTCTGGACCTCGGACCACCGCCGGGCAATGCGGATGGCGCGAGCGCTGGACTTCGGCTGCGTCTGGATCAACACGCACATCCCGCTGGTCGCCGAGATGCCGCACGGCGGCTTCAAGCACTCCGGCTACGGCAAGGACCTGTCGATGTACGGATTCGAGGACTACACCCGAATCAAGCACGTGATGTCCGCGCTGGAGTGAGTCGTTCTCGCCGATGCCCGCCCCGTTACGCGGTCGACTTCCCGCGCGGTGCGGTGGCGGGCGCCGGGTGCTCTGCGGGCTGGCACAGGCGCCAGCGCAACATGGCGTGCGTCGGCCCGTTGCGGGCTGAGCTGGCAGCAGGCGTGGCCAACGGTCTGCCCGCTGCCGCATCCGGCGCCCGCCGCCCCTCCTCCTCGCTGCGGCTGGACGCCGTCCTGTGGCAGCCGTCGCTCGTTCGGACTCGCCCATGGCGCCGGGAACGCGCCTTGGTCCGATGTCGTGGCAGCCTCGGTGGTAGCGGGCCAACTGACACGCGGCCGTAATATGCCGCGGCCGAGGCTGACTGATCGCTCGGGACCGATGCCGACCGTTCGGCGTGGCAATGGCGACCGGTAACGAGCAATAGCGACCGACTGGGACGGGTGCCGGCCGCTGGGCGTGGCAATGGCCACAGGTAACGAGCAATAGCGACCGCTCCACACCTATGGCGACCGAACTTGTCGAAATTTTGCGCTGTATGGGTCTTTTGCCCCCACCGAGGGCCCTGTTGGGCTAATTAACTTATGACTCACTGTGCTTGGTATGTGACTTTGCGCCGGCTAATGGTGATGATCGGCGTGCGGCCGGCGCTTCCCCCCTTCCCCGTTCCGGCTGCAGAATCGGGTCGTCATGTCCATGCAGCCTCGTCCGTGGCCGGAGGTGCCGGCTCAGACTGCCAGGGTCGCGAGGAGGGCGTTCCCGGCAGGG
>JASHSZ010000044.1 GCA_030040815.1 Streptosporangiaceae bacterium | reverse complement strand
GAGGCGCCCGGCGCCGTCGCGGCGGCGCGCGAGGCCGGTGGGCAGAACGCGAACGGGCACCACGCCGATCCGCCGGGGGCGTCGTCCGAGGCGAGCCCGGAGTCGTCCGAGGCGAGCCCGGAGTCGTCCGAGGCGAGCCCGTGGCCCAACGACCCGTACCCGACAGCAGCGGACCGGTACGGCGTGCTGCGTTCCGTTTTGGCCGGAGACATGGCCGCCGAGCAGATCATGGCCGAGCTCAACGACGCGGGACTGCGCGGCATGGGCGGCGCCGGCTTCCCGGCCGGGCGCAAGTGGGCACTGGTGGCCGCGCAGGACGCGACCCCGAAGTACGTAATCTGCAACGCCGACGAGTCCGAGCCCGGCACGTTCAAGGACCGTGAGATCCTCGCCACCCAGCCGCACCTGGTGCTGGAGGGCATGCTGCTCGGCATGATTGCCGTCGGTTCGGAGGAAGGCTGGGTCTTCATCCGGCACGAGTACGGCCCGGAAGAGGCGGTGGTCCGTCGGGAACTCGACCGACTGCGGGAGGCCGGGCTGATCGGGCCGGACGCTGCGGGCTCCGGTCGGCGGCTGTCGGTCGAGGTCTTCACCTCGCCGGGCGGCTACATTCTCGGCGAGGAGTCGGCGCTCCTGGAGTGCATGGAAGGCCATCGTGGCGAGCCGCGGAACAAGCCGCCGTTCCCCGGTGTATACGGTCTGCATGGCAAGCCCACGCTGATCAACTCCGTCGAGACCTTCGCGCATGTCCCGGTCATCGCCGCACGCGGCGCGGACTGGTGGAACCAGCAGGGCAAGGGCGAGCACGCTGGGCTCAAGTTCTTCGCCGTGTCCGGACACGTCGAACGACCAGGCGTCTACTGCGTGCCCATGGGCACCACCGCGCGCTCACTGCTGGAACTGGCCGGCGGCGTGTCCGGTGGCAGGCCCCTGGCTGCCATTCAGCCCGGTGGCGCGTCGTCAAACTTCCTCGGTCCAGACAAGCTCGACGTCGAACTCGACTTCGGCACCGTACGAGACGCGGGGTCGATGCTGGGTTCTGGCGCGCTGGTCGTCATCGCGGCGGGCACCGACGTGCTCGCGGCTGCGGTGAACGTGCTGCGGTTCTTCCGGGACGAGTCCTGCGGGAAGTGCGTGCCCTGCCGGGTCGGCTCATCGAAGGCGCACATCATCCTGTCGGGCGTGCTGGCGAGCGGCGGCGGCGCTTCCGACGTGGACGCACGCATTGGCGAGCTCGAGGAGGTCATGCGCCGGACGTCGATCTGCGGCCTGGGTCAGGTGGCACTCGGCCCGGTGGTGAGCGTGCTGCGGCTGGCGGCCGCCGCAGGGCCCAGCCTGAATGGCAGCCCGAACGGCGGCAGCCCTCCAGACGGGTCCGGCTAGGGGAGTGGCGACGAAGGCTGAGACCGGCCGGGAGTTCTTCACCACCCGCACGGTGGGCGAGGCCCTGACCGGGTTCCGGCCAGAGCGGCGGACCGGCATCGAGACGGTGAGCGTCACCTCTGCCCTGGCCCGGATACCGGCCAGGCCGGTCACCGCGCCGCATCCGCTGCCCGGATTCGCTCGCTCGACGGTGGACGGATACGCGGTGCGGGCGGCGGACACCTACGGCGTGTCCGAGGGCCTGCCCGGCTACCTTCAGGTGATCGGCTCGGTGCTGATGGGTACCGAGCCCAGTTACCTTGTTGGCCCCGGCACCGCGGTGAGCATGCCGACCGGTGGCGTGTTGCCGCCGGGCGCCGATGCGGTCGTCATGATCGAGTACACCCAGCAGGCCATGACCGAGACCATCGAGGTGGTCCGGCCGGTGGCGCCGGGCGAAGGCGTGGTGCGCGCCGATGAGGACGCCGCGCAGGGTGCCGAGCTGGTGCCCGCCGGTCGGCCGCTGCGGCCGCAAGACCTTGGCATGCTAAGCGCGGCGGGCATCACCGCGGTGGCGGTGCACGCCCGGCCGCGGGTGGCCATCTTCTCTACCGGCGACGAGGTGGTGCCGCCGGAGACTGCGGTGCTGCGGCCGGGCCAGGTCCGCGACGCGACGGCTGCGGCTCTCGGGGCGTTGGTCGCCGACTCGGGCGGCGAGCCGGTCAGCGCCGGTATCGTGCCCGACGACCCCGCAGCGCTGGAGGCAGCGCTGCGCGCCGCGCTGCCGGTGAGCGACATGATCGTTATCTCGGCCGGCTCCTCGGTGGGCGCGCGGGACGAGACGGCGGGCGTCGTGGCCCGCCTGGGCGAGCCGGGCATCTGGTGTCACGGTCTGGCGATCAAGCCCGGCAAGCCCACGCTGCTCGCCGACTGTGGTGGCGTGCCCGTTGTCGGCCTGCCGGGGAACCCGCGCTCGGCGCTGGTCGTCTTCCGGCTGCTCGGCATCCCGCTGGTCCGACTGATCGGGGGCTGCACCACGCCGCCCCCGGAGCCGACCGTGCGGGTCAGGCTCGCCCGCGACCTGCCGTCCGCAACCGGGCGGCTCGACGTCGTGCAGGTCCGCGTCACTGACGACGCCGCGACCCCGCTGTTCGGCCTGTCCGCCCTGCTCTCCGTGCTGACGGCCGCAGACGGCTTCCTGATCATCCCCGAGGAGGCAACCGGCCTGGGCGCCGGCACCGAGGTCGACGTGACGCTCTATCGTTAAAACGGCCATGGCAACCAGCCCCTTTCTCACCGACGTCCCGGCGGCCCGCGCCCTGCAGGAATGGCGAGCCGTTCGGGACGCCACGGGCTGCCCGGCACGGCTGCCGGTGATCCGAGTGCCAGTGGCGGACGCGGCGGGCCTGGTGACCGCGGAGCCGGTGTGGGCGACCCGGTCCTCGCCTCCGTTCGACGCAGCAGGCATGGACGGGATCGCGGTGCGCGCGGCCGACACCCTGGGTGCGAGCGAGACCACACCGGTCCATCTCGCCCGCGACGAGTACGACGTCGTCGACACCGGCGACCCCATGCCGGGCTGGCGTGATGCGGTCGTCATGCGCGAGCACGTGCACTACATCGGCGACACCGCCGAACTCCGCGCCGCCGTCCCGCCGTACCAGCACGTGCGGTCGATCGGCGAGGACGTCAGCGCCGGGGAGCTGCTGCTGCCCGAAGGCCACCGGCTGCGCGCCCCGGATATCGCCGCGGCAGCGGCCGCGGGCGCCACACACCTGCTCGTCCGGCGGCGGCCGCAGGTCACCATCCTGCCGACCGGCGACGAGGTACGCCCGATCGGCACGCAGACCGGGCCGGGCGAGATCCTGGACACCAACTCCGTCATGCTGGCCACCCAGGCGCGCGAGGCCGGCTGCGAGGCGCGCTGCCTGCCCGTCGAGCCGGATGACCCCGAACGCATCGCGAGCGTGGTCAAGGCCGCCGTCGCCGACTGCGACCTGCTCATCATCGTGGCTGGCTCCAGCGCCGGCCGGGACGACTACACCGCGTCTGTCGTGGCCGGGCTGGGGACGCTGGCGGTGCACGGGGTCGCGGTCCGGCCGGGCCACCCGGTGGTGCTCGGCGCCGTGGACCAGACTCCTGTGCTAGGGGCACCTGGCTACCCGGTGTCAGCCGCGCTCACCTTCGACATCTTCGCCGAGCCGCTTGTCGCTGAGCTCGCGGGCGCGCCGCCACGGGCCCGGCCGAGGATAACGGCCCGGCTCGCTCGCAAGCTCGCGTCGCCACTCGGCATGGACGACTGGGTGCGCGTGCGGCTCGGCGTGGTGGACGGAACCACGGTTGCCTCGCCGCTGCCCAGAGGCGCCGGGGTGCTCACCTCGCTGGTTCGCGCGGACGGGCTGCTCGTCGTCCCGGCCGGGCAGGAAGGGCATCACGCGGGCGAGGAAGTCCAGGTCGAGCTGCTTCGTGGCATCGACGAGATCGCGGGCACGATCGTGGCCATCGGGTCGCACGACCTCGTTCTTGATCTCGCTGCGTCGGCGCTGCGCGCCGACAACCCGCTCGTCACACTCGCGTCATCCAACGTCGGGTCGCTCGGCGGACTGGTGGCACTGCGCGACGGGCTGTGCCACCTTGCCGGATCGCACCTGCTCGACCCGGCGACCGGCGAGTACACGCTGCCCTACGTCGACCGCGTGCTTGGCAGCGCCGGTGCTGCCGTGGTCCGGCTCGTGCACCGCGACCAGGGCCTGATCGTCGCGCCCGGCAACCCGCTCGGGCTGGCGGGAATCGGCGACCTGGCCCGGCCCGGCGTGCGCTACGTCAACCGCCAGCGCGGCGCCGGCACCCGGGTGCTGCTGGACTACGAGCTCGGTCTGCTGGGGATCGGCCCGGAGGCCATCGGCGGATATGCCCGCGAGGAGCCCACGCACCTCGCCGTCGCGGCGGCAATCGCCGCGGGCCGCTGCGATGCCGGCCTCGGCATCATGGCCGCGGCGCGCGCCTTCGGGCTGGACTTCGTCCCGGTCACCCAGGAGCCTTACGACCTGGTCGTAGCGCAGGCCGCGATGGACAGCCCGCTGCTCGCCCCGCTCTGGTCGCTGCTGCGCTCCGACCAGTTCCAGGCGGCGGTCACCGAACTCGGTGGCTACTCGACTAAGGAGATGGGGCGCCGCATCCGATGACCTCGCCGCGCGGCGGCGTCGACGGTGAAGGCGCAGTCGGCTTGCTCCATGGGTGCCTGGCTGACTCCGAGCGATAGCAGCCAGGCACCTATGACCGGGTCAGCCCGAGAGCTCAGCGCCCAGCGCAGCGCTTGGGCCGGGCTCAGTCTCGCCTAGCACCGACCATGCGCAGGGCAATCTCGGCGTGCCAGTCCTGCAAGTCACTCAGGGTCAGCGGATAGTTTCGCAGCGTCTGCTCGCTGATTCGGACGCACATGGTGGTGATCGTGGCGGCGTGCAGCGTGGCTGCGGAGATTTTCGCGCCGCCGACGAGCTGGAACTGGCCCTGCTGGGCTCCGGCGAGGATGACCCCGGCGAACTGGTCCCGCAATTGCCGCCGCAGCGCCGTGACCTCCTGGCGGCGAGATCCCGTCAGCAAGGTGAATTCCCGGTTAGCCACCCGCGACCTCTTCTTGAACCCCGCCGTGTGCGAGACGAGGAATTTCACGGCCGCAGTCAATTGGGTCGCTGGGTCGTGCGCAGTGCTGGCGAGCAGCACACCGAGTTGCTCATCTACCTGCCGGTGGATGTCCCTGACCACCAGGTATAGAAGCTGGTCCTTCGACGCGAAGTGGTTGTAGAGTGCGCCGGGCGTCAGCCCGCAGGCATGAGTGATATCCCGGACGGTTGTCGCGAGCGCGCCCCGCTCGTAGAACAGCTCGATCGCCGCCTCGGCGAGGCGCGTCTGAATAGCTGTGCCGCCGATGGGCAGCGGATCGCCGGGATCCAGGTGGGAGTCCGCGATCGTCATTTATTCGGCAACCTGTACAGGAATAGCGATTAGGAGCATCTAACAGACGCCTAGCACCACGCGGAGGTTGTCAGTGAATCGCTTGACAAGCGGCGCCTTGCGGGCGTACGACTATATCGCAGTTATGAACGGTCGTTTATACGACCGGCAAACCCGCGCGCGTCTGCTGTGACGGCCGCGGATGCGTGCCACTGACCCGGGCCGACCCCCTCCTCCCGGCCCGGGTCTGGCCGCGCGCTGCTTCCCACTTCGCGCGGCTCTCACCCCGGGCCGGTAACGCCACCACTCAGACTCCGGCCGGTAGCCCAGCGAGCGCCTCCTCGATGGCCTTGTCGTTGAGCTGCAGGTCGCGCATCTGCCCTGACATGTAGTCGCCGTAAGCGGTCAGGTCGAGCAGCCCGTGCCCGCACAGGGCGGTGAGGATGACC
>JASHSZ010000342.1 GCA_030040815.1 Streptosporangiaceae bacterium | reverse complement strand
CCCCACGTCGGCTTCTCCAGGAACCGCTGGATCTTGCCGTCATCGTCCATGATGACGATGCCGAACTCGAGCGGATCCGGCACGCGGGCCAGGGCGACGGTGACGAGTGCCTTGTTGTCTTTGTGGAAGGCGATGAGGTCGGACAGGTCGATGTCAGTGAGCGCGTCCCCGGAGATGACCAGGAAGGGCTCGTCGCGCAGCGCGTCCTCGGCATTCTTGACGCTGCCCGCGGTGCCGAGCGGTGCCTCCTCGGTCGCGTACTGCAGGCGCATCCCGAAATCCTCGCCGTCACCGAAGTAGTTGCGCACCATCGAGGCGAGGAAGTGGACGGTGACGACGGTGTCGGTCAGCCCGTGCCGACGCAGCAGTCGCAGCACGTGCTCCATGATCGGCCGGTTGGCCACCGGCAGCATGGGCTTAGGCTGGCTCGCTGTCATCGGGCGCAGCCTGGTCCCCTCGCCCCCCGCCATCACGACCGCTTTCACGGCACAATCACGGGCTCCACCGCCGACGCCTCTCCTTTCCGCACTTATCCCGACCGCGACTCGTCCGAGGCTCGCACCCTCGCCGGAGGCCGGCTCGGCGGATCCGTCGCCAGGAGGCGCCTTGCCTGTACGACGTACAGCATCGCTGCGTACCAGTAGAGCGCACTTCCCCAGATAGCCATCGTCCAACCGGCTACCCTCGCAGTCTCGGCGTAACCGGCAACGTGCGAACCCAGGAAGAGCAACGGGAAGGCATACAGCAGGCAAAGCGTCGCCGTCTTCCCGGCGAAGCTCACCTGGAGCGCGCCCCAGCCGCGACGGCGCAGCAGCCACAGGACACCCGCCATCAGCACCTCCCTGGCCCCGAGCAGCGCCACCAGCCACCACGGGATGATGGCGCGAATCGCCAGCGCTACCACGGTAGCCACGATGTACAGCCGGTCCGCGGCCGGGTCGAGCACCTGGCCGAGCCGGCTCTGCTGATGCAGCGCCCGGGCGATCTTGCCGTCGAGCCAGTCCGAGACCCCCGAGGCGATCAGCAGGCCCACCGCCCACCAGTCGCCTGCGGCCGTGTGCAGGCCGAGGACCAGCCACAGGAAAACCGGGACACCCGCTAGGCGGGCAACGCTGATGGCGTTCGGGATGGTCAGGATCCGCTCGCCCGGCTCGTCCGGCCCGCCCACCGCGGTGTAACCCCGCCCGCTGCCGTCGCCCTGATGGGTCATGTGCCTCTCATGTCTGGGGGGACAACCTCCGTAACCCCACGCAGCCGCAGAGACACCCGTACCCCGCGGGGCCGCAGGGCCGAATCTACCGGGCCGAGGCGACTGAGGTGCAGACTGGCGAGGTGCGGATTCGTGCCACGACCCTCGCGCTCGCTCTGCTCATGGCGCTCGTCGGCTGCTCGAGCGCTCCGGCGGTCAGCCCGCCCCGCTCGCCGTCGCCACGCCTGACGGCCACGCCGAGCGCGAGCGCGCCGAGCGCGGTCCCGCCGACGTCGGCCGGCTGGTATCAATACCATGGAAACGCGGCCAGAACGGGCAATGTCGCGGGCCTCCCCCCGGCAGGCCCGCTCGCCCTTGCGTGGACGGCATCGCTCGGCGGTGCCGTCTACGGCCAGCCGCTCGTCGTCGGCACGACCGTCATCGCGGCCACGGAGCAGGACGAGATCTACGGCCTGGACCTGACCACCGGCGCGGTGCTCTGGCGCATCAGCGTCGGCACTGCCGAGCCGCTCAGCGAGCAGCCGTGCGGCAACCTGAACCCACTCGGCATCACCAGCACCGGCGTCTACGATCCGCAGACGAACCTCGCATACTTCGTCGCCCAGTCCGGCACCAGCCAGCACGTGCTCGTGGGCCTAGACCCTGCCAGCGGTGCCGTCGTGGTCAGGCAGTATGTGCCCTCGCCCGACCACCAGGCGTTCTACGACCAGCAACGTGGCGCGCTCGCGCTCGAGGACGGGTACATCTACGTCGTCTTCGGCGGCCACTACGGCGACTGCGGCCCTTACATCGGGTCGGTGGTCGGCATGCCAGCCGACGGCCACGGCACCGTGTACTCCTACCTGGTGCCGACCGCGAAGCAGGGCGGCATCTGGGGGGCCGGCGGTCCCGTCGTCGGCCCGGACGGCACGATCTACGTCGGGACCGGCAACGGCGCGCCGGGCGCGGCGACCTTCGACGGCAGCGATTCGGTCACCGCCCTGACGCCGCAACTACAGCGGGTGGGCATCTTCGCCCCCACCGACTGGCGCACGCTCAGCGACGACGATCTGGACCTGGGCTCGATGTCACCGGCACTGCTCGGCGACGGGCAGATCCTGCAGGTAGGCAAGAGCGGCGTCGGGTATCTGCTGACCGCCGCCCACCTCGGCGGGGTCGGCGGGCAGATTGCCGCCGGGCCGGTGTGCTCCGCCTATGGCGGGGCCGCGGTGAGCGGCAGCATCGTCTACGTGCCGTGCATCACGGGGCTGGCCGCCGTCGACACCGCCTCGTCCAGCGTCCGGGTGCTCTGGCGCGGGCCGTCGGACGTCTGGGGATCGCCGGTCATCGGCGGTGGCGCCGTCTGGGTTGCCAGCCCGGACTCCGGCGTCTTGGACGAGCTCAGCCCGGCGACCGGCCAGGTCGAGCACCAGATCACGGTCGCGAGCGGACTGCCGCACTTCGTCTCCCCCAGCCTGGCTGGCGACTTGGTCCTGGTCGGCACCCTGACCGGGGTGACCGCGGTCTCGGGCGCTTAGTCCGGCTCGGCGGGCAGCACGTGCAGCTCGACGCCGCGCGCCACCCTGACCAGCTCACGCAGCACCGGGTACCGGCCGGGCTGATTCGACTGCGTCCTGGCCAGCACCAGCTGCGTCACCTTCTGCTCGCTCGCGTACTCGGCCAGCGCGGCGGCCGGCGACGGCCCAGCGAGAGTGACGAACTGGCCGCCGAGTTGCTCGGTCAGCGCTGCGTATTCGGCCAGCAGCCGGCTTTCGTCCGGGCCTGGCTGGGCGGAGGGCACCACGGCGACCCTGAACACGCCGTCGACGCCGGCGGCCAGCGCCGCGGCGCGGCGGAGCAGTGACTCCATGCCGGGCCACGGGCCCGCGCAGGCCAGGATCGACGGCTGCTGATCCGCGCCCGGCTGGTCTGCTGGCTCGCCCTCGTAGGCGGCCAGCCGCCGCTCGCCGTGCTCGGCAACCAGCGCGAACGCACGCTCCCGCTCGGCGCGCAGCAGGTCGGGCGCGTACCGGGTGGCGAGCGCCGCCGCCACCTGATCGGCCGGCACGATCTCACCGCGGCGCACCCGGTCCGCCAGGATCGACGGCGGCACGTCCACCAGTTCGATCTCGTCCGCCAGTGCCTGCAGGCCGGCCTCGTCGAGCAGGACCGGTCCGTCCAGCACCGAACCCAGCTTCCCGAGCTGGACCGTGCCGACCACCGTGATGCCCGCCTCGGCAAGTCGCCGCGCCGCTGCAAACCGGCGCTCCGCAGTCGTCGTGCCCTCCGTCAGGTCATCGATGCAGACCACCTCGGGCTGCCTGGCGAGGACCGCGGCCGTGTCGAGCGTCCTGCCGTCGCCCACCAGCTCCAGACCCTCAAGGTCGGCCAGGACTGCCTCGCGGTCGTGCGCGTCGACCGCGCCTACGACCACGTCACCGCCCCGCGCGCGGCGCCGCGCGGCCTCTGCCAGCATGGCCGTCGTAGTTCCGCAGCCCGGCGCGTAACCGAGGTACACCCGGATCGCGCCGCGGCGGCGGCGGCCGGTGTCGACCTGGCCAGCTGGCGCGCTGGCGGCCTCTGCTGACTCGTCGAGGCAGCCCGGGGTCTCGATGTACAGGTGCAAACCGGGCAGCTGGCTGGCGATCCGTTCCGCCACCGTGCCGCGCCAGCGCTCGAGCCAGCTCAGCGGTGCTGCGGCCATCACCAGATGCCGGACGTTCAGCTCCTGAACCGCCGCGACGATGGCGGCACCGGTGTCGCGGGTTTCCCGCAGCACCAGGGTCGCGCCCCCAGCGGCTGCGGCAATCTCGGCTCGCTCGGTCACTTCGTCGGCAGCCACTCCCGGCTGCCGGAGGACGAGCACGCGGCAGCGAGCACCGCGCTGCCTTGCTAGCCGGACGCCGCGGCGCACGATGGCTTCCGCGTGCTCCGGCCGCCTCACCACCACGAGCACGTCTCGTGCCCCAGGCCGACTGGAGGCGTCCGACACCGGCGTGCCGTGACCGGCCAGGCTCTGCGCCACCAGCCGGAGGCCGATCTCCCGCAGGGCGGCGAGCCGGGCGGGCTGGAATTCCGTGCGCAGCGCCGCGTCGATCTGGTCCGCCGGGTAGATGTTGCCGTGTCCCAGACGCTTGCGGAGCGCCTCGGGCGAAGAATCGACGAACTGCAGGGCGTCGACGCTCGCCAGCGTCTCGTCCGAGACCGTGGCTGGCGCGGGCGCGCCGGTGATCGCTTCGACCTCATCCGCGGTCCGGGCCAGGTCCGCTACCTCGGCCGTGCTGATCACGTGGATGCCCGCGTTGCGCAGCGCCTCGATGGCTGCGCTGTGCCGGCCCAGATCGTCGATCAGCACCACGGCCGGCTTGCGGGCCAGCACGGCGGCCAGGTCCATCTCCGGAGCGTTGTCCGGGGACAGCCCGCCATGACCATCCCTGCTGCAGCCAGCTGCAGCTATGGGGGGCACCGTCTCGAGGCCGCCCAGCGCCTCGATGGTGTGCGGCCGGTCGTGGGTGTCGGCGAAGCCAATGACGACGTCCTCGCCCTGGGCCCGGAGCCCCTGGCCCTCCTTGAGCATCGTGTAGGTGGTGCCAGCGCCGGGCGCCGGGCCTAGGTAGACGGTGAGCGACCCCCTGGCGGCGGGAGGTGGCGCGTCGGCGATCGTGGCCCCGATGCCCTGCTCTTCCCTGATGATCTCGCCGCGGGTCGCGTCGTAGTCGTACAGCTCCGCGTACCGGCCCCAGTTCACCGCGACGTCGAGTTGCCGCGCTGCCTCCTCCTCGCCGTAGCTCGTGCGCAGGATGTCGGTGAAGAACCCAGCCGGGAGCGTGTCGTCCCGGCTGCCGCGGAGGCTGCGGTAGATGGTGCGGACCAGCGGCGCGCGGTCGAGGGAAGCCCTGGCGAAGATCTCCTTGGAGTCCTGGATACTGGCCCCGGCGAACACCTGCCCGTTGCCCGTGAGCTCCAGCCGGTCGCCGTGCAGGCCGGCAAAGCCAAGCAGGACGAGCGCGTCCACCAGCGGCAGCAGGTCGTCGACCTCGAGGCCCAGGTTGTCGGCCAGGTCAGCCAGGTCGGCCGCGCCGCCGTGCCGGGCCAGCAGGATCTCGACGAGGCCCGACAGCCCGTCGACGGTCGCCTGCGGCAGCGGGGTGTCGCTGATCGTGCCGGTAGGGCCCGCCGCGCCCACCGCGGCGGGCTCCTCGGCCGTCGCGGTCCGCTGGGTCATCATCCGGTAGATCTGGTCGACGAACTCGTCGAAATCCGGCGTGCGCCGACGGCGCGGCCGCTGCAGCGGGTTGACCAGGTCGAAGCGGATCCGGCCGGGGTTGGTGCCGAGCACGAGGATCCGGTCGGCGAGCAGCACCGCCTCCTCGATGTTGTGGGTGACCATGACGATGGTCTTGGTCGGGAACCGGTGACCCTCCCACAGCTCCAGCAGCTCGCCACGCAGGTTCTCCGCGGTCAGCACGTCCAGCGCGCTGAACGGCTCGTCCATCAGCAGAGCGGCGGGCTCCACGACGAGCGCCCGGGCGAAACCGACGCGTTGCCGCATGCCGCCGGACAGCTCCTTGGGGAATGCGCTCTCATAGCCGTCCAGGCCGACGATGTCGATGGCGCGCAGCGCCCGCTCGGTCCGCTGCTCCGGCGGCACGCCGCGGGCTTCCAGGCCGATCTCGACGTTCTGCTGCACGGTCAGCCAGGGCATGAGCGCGAAGGTCTGGAAGACCATCGCGGTCTCGCGGTTGGTCCCGGTCAGCGGCGCGCCGCGGAAGCGCACCTCGCCCTCGGTCGGGGTCATCAGGCCGGCGATGCACCGCAGCAGGGTCGACTTGCCGCTGCCGCTGCGGCCGAGCAGGGCGACGAACTCGCCCTCGGCCACGTCGAGGTTGATGTCATCGAGCACCGGCAAGGGGCGGCCGCCCGGACCGGAGAACGACTTGCTCAGGTGCCGCACGCTGATCAGCGGCGGGCTGGAGGCAGGCTCGGCCGGCTGCGCCTGGGGGAGCACCGACCTGCTCATGCGAGCGCGAACCTAGTCTCGGCCAGCCGGTACAGTCGGCGCCACCAGAGCACGTTCACGCCCGTGACCAGCAAGGACATGACCAGCAGGCCGGCGAACAGCTCGGGCAGGTGGGTGGTGCCGCTGTTCAGCGCGATGAACGAGCCAAGGCCCTTCGCCACGTACGTCTTGTTGTCGTAGGTTACGTACTCGGCGACGATGGTGGCGTTCCAGGCTCCCCCGGCCGCGGTGATCGCGCCCGTCACGTAGGCCGGGAAGATGCTGGGCAGCACGAACCGGCGCCATCGGTCCCGGCCTCGCACGCCCAGGTTGTCCATCGCTTCCTTCAGATCAGTCGGTACCGCGCTGGCCCCGGCGATGACATTGAACAGCACGTACCACTGCGTGCCCAGCAACATCAGCACGATCGCGCCGAAGTTCAGCGGCAGGCCTATGGCCAGGAACACCACGATGGCGAACGGGAAGATGAAGTTCGCCGGGAAGCTCGCGAGCACCTGCACGATCGGCTGCATGAACTGGGCGACCCGCGGGTTGAAGCCGATCCACACCCCGACCGGCACCCACGCGGCCGAGGAGACTACCACCACGGTCAGCACCCGCAGGAATGTGATGAGCCCGTCCTCGAACGCGGTGCCGAACACCGCCAGCCCGTCCACGCCGGTCGCGATGTAGGCGAGCATGCTGTACAGGGCATAGCCGAGCGCGATCGTCAGCACGATGGCGAACGCCACGTCCGCGGCCCGGCGCCTGGTCTCGTGCACGGCGAGGCTCTGGTCGTCGATCCCGGTAACGCGGCCCATCACCTTGTTGACCGGGAGGGCTAGGGCGTGGCGGCCACGGCCCAGCGCCCGTGGCCAGTTCGAGCGCCGCAGCGTATCCAGAAACAGCGATCTGGCCTGAAGCTCCGACTCGGACTGCTCGTTCCGGAACCTCTCCACGAAGGCGACCAGCGGTCGCCAGAAGAAGAAGTTGACCACCAGGATGACGATGATCATCGTGATGATGCCCCAGACGACGTCGGCAAGCTTCCCCTCGTTCTCGGCGACGCCGACGTAGGAACCCACGCCGGGCAGGGTGTAATGCTTGCCGGACACCCCGATGTATTCCGAGGCGGTCAGGAAGAACCAGCTGCCGCCGAAGCTCATCATCCCGTTCCAGACCAGGCCGATCGCGCCGCCGGGCACGTCGACGGTCCAGAACCGCTTCCACCGGGACAACCCCATGAGCTTGCTGGCCTCGTCCAGCTCGGCGGGCTGGCTGATCAGCGAGTGGTAGAAGGAGAACGTGATATTCCACGCCTGCGAGGTGAAAACAGCAAAAATCGCTGCGCACTCGAATCCGAGTTCCGAGCCAGGGAACAACGCGACGAAGAAAGTGACGGTTACCGCCAGGAAGCCGAGCACCGGGACCGACTGGAGGATGTCGAGGGCCGGGATCAGGACCCGGCGCCAGCGCCGGCTCCGGGCCGCGACGTAGGCGTAGCTGAGACTGAACGCGTACGAGAAAAACAACGCGATGAACATCCGCAGCAGGCTGCGGACGGCGTAGTACGGCAGGTTGACCGGAGACAGGTTGATCGTCGTCGAGGGGTGCGCGGGTGCGCGGGCGCCCGCCCCCACTCGCACCGCAACGTAGATGAGCAGCAGCACGGCCACGCCGACGGCGACGTCCAGCGGGCGGAACCTCAGCCGGCTGAGCGTCTCCCGGCTCGGGAACGTCGGGGTAACTGCCACGGGACCAATGATGCCGGGACGGCGCCTGCGGCCCTAGGCGGGCGCGGCGCTTTGACGCTCCGAGTCACAACCCGGCACTTTATATCCCGTGGTGCTGGCGCAGGCCCAGATCGCGCCTGGTCAGCGGCGGCCGCGGGCGAGCATCCGCGCCACCAGCGGCACAACAAGAATCAGCCACAACACGTGCACACCGCGCCCTCCCGGCCCCGTGTCGAGGAGCGCGCCAGCGACCA
>JASHSZ010000341.1 GCA_030040815.1 Streptosporangiaceae bacterium | reverse complement strand
GACGCGCTTCATCGCCGCGATCGCGACGGGGGAGAAAACGCCCGTCACGATCGCGAACGGCAGCGTTGCCACGCCCGCGCGCAGCGGGTCGTAGTCCCGGACGAGCTGGAAGTACTGAGTAATCAGGAAGATGAACCCGAAGAGGCCGAAGAATGCCAGCGCGATCGCGCCGCTCGCGGCGGTGAACCGCATGTTGCGGAACAACCGCACGTCCAGCATCGGATCCGGCGTGCGCAGCTGCCAGCCGACGAACGCCGCGAGCATCACCGCGGCCCCGGAGAAGCCTCCGACCGTGACGGCAGACCCCCAGCCATGCTGGGGCGCCTCGATGACGGTCCAGGTCAGCAAGCCGACTCCGGCGATGGACAGCGCGGCGCCGAGCGGGTCGAAGCGGCCGGATTGCGGATCACGCGACTCGGGCAGCAGCCACATCCCGGCCGCCAGCGCGACCACCACGATCGGCACGTTGACGAGGAAGACCGAGCTCCACGCGAAGTGCCGCAGCAGCAGGCCGCCGGTGACCGGGCCGATAGCCACGGCCAGCCCAGACACTCCGGACCAGATGCCGATCGCGGTCGCGCGCTCGCGGGCGACGGTGAACACGTTGCTCAGCAGCGCAAGGGTCGCCGGGTAGATGAGAGCCGCGGCCACGCCCATGGCTGCGCGGGCGGCGATCAGTTCGCCGGTGGTGCGGGAGAGCGCTGCGGCCACCGACGTGATCGCGAACAAGACGAGGCCGGCTTGCAGAGCGCGGCGCCGGCCGAGCCGGTCACCGAGGTTGCCGCCGACGATGAGCAGCCCGGCAAACACCAGGCTGTAGGCATCCACGACCCACTGCAGATCCTGGGTCGAGGCGGACAGCCGTCGGCTGATCGTCGGCAGCGCGACGTTGACGATGGTGTTGTCGATGACGACGAGTAGCACACTGAGGCACAGCACCGCCAGAACCCACCACCGTCGGCTGTCCTGCTTGTGCGCAAGGATTGCTGCTGGCATGAAGGACCTCCTATAGAGTGATGTACTATTACTGTGTAACAGCGTTCTATAGATGTCAAGGGGCGGCGATCCGATGACCGAGGCCAATGCGCCGAACCCGACGGCGGGGCGTCGGTCACGCACGCCGAGCGCGGACGTGCAGCGGGAGCTCATCGCCGCAGCGGAGGCAGTGCTGGTCCGGTATGGGCCAGGCGGCGTTACCGTCCGGGCGGTCGCGGCAGCGGCGGGCATCGCCCCGATGGGCGTCTACAACCGGTTCGGTGGCAAGGAAGGCCTGGTGGACGCCCTGCTGATCATCGGCTTTGACCGGCTGCGGTCAGCCGTCGAAGCGGGCACGGAGCCGGACATGATCGAGCGATTGCGGGCGTGCGGCCTGCGGTACCGGCAATTCGCGCTGACCAACCGGCACTTGTACGCGATCATGTTCGAGGGCGCCAATCCGCGCGATGGCAGCTCGCCTGAGGTGGCCGAGCACGCCGCAGCGGCGTTCGGCGCGCTCGTGCGAAATGTCGAGGCCGCGGCAGCGACCGGCCGGATTACCGCCACCGACCCGCGCGACGTCGCGCAGCAGATCTGGAGCGCGGTGCACGGTGCCATGGCGCTGGAGTTCAGGAATCTCGTCCAGACGCCTGACCCGGAGGCGACCTACCGGGCGACCGTCGACACAGTGCTCGGCGGTCTGGCTACGAGCAGAAACTCGCGATGAGCACTGGCACTCTGCGCGCGAAACTTCACGACGCCGCCAGCGTCGCGACCTGAGACCGCCGGAGACCGGCCGGCTACCGATCCGCTCGCGACGGCCCTGCCTTGACGAGCTCCGCCGCGAAGAACGCCTCGAATTGGTCGGTGGGCATGACCCGCAGGGCGTGCCGGAGGGCCGGCGCGAAGCGATAGCCGCGCCATGTGCTGAGGCCGGGCCGGAAGTTCGGCTCAGCCAGGCTGGCCGGCTGCACGTCGAGGTCGCCGTGCCGTCGCAGTATCTGGCTCACCGGGAACTCGTTCTCCTCCGGCGCGATCGTGCACGTCGAGTACACCATCGTGCCGCCCGGCCGGAGCAGCCGGTACGCCGCCTCGAGCATCCGGGTCTGCTGGTACTTGTACCTGTCGATGCGTTCCTCGGACCAGAACCGCAGCGCGTCCGACCGTCGCAGGTCAATGCGTCCCTCGCCGGAGCACTGCACATCGAGCAAGATCCGGTCAAACGTTTCCGCCGGCAGCTCTTTGTCCAGGTACTGAGCCGGGATCGAGGTCAGGTTGTCGTAGGACACGCGGTACACCTGGGCAAGATCGCGCAGCTTGGCTGCTCGCGGCGCGATCGCGTCGTTGAGCCACAGCCTGGCCTTGCCATCGGTGCGGGCGGCGATGTGGAACGCCTTGCCGCCGGGCGCCGCCGCGGTGTCAAGGATGAGGTCGCCGGGCCGCGGGTCGAGCAGCACGACCGGAATCAGGCTGGACGCGTTCTGGATATAGACCAGGCCCCGTTCCGTGAGCGGGATGGCGCCGCCGCATCGGCCCTCGCCAGTGCAGAAGTATGCGTCAGCGCACCACGCTACGGGGGCCAGGGCGGGTACGGCTGCGCGCAGTTCGGCCAGGATGTCCTCGGCCGGCATGGCGGCGAGCCGGTTCACGCGCACGGTCGTGGAGCGCGCGCCCGCCAGCAGCCCCGGCACCTCGGCGGCCCGCAGTCCGTACACCTCGGCCACGCGACTGGCAAACCTGACCTGCTTGCGTCGGTCGGCCATCCGATGCCGTCACTCGCCCCGGTAGACGCAGCCTGACGTGCACGTCTCGCGGACAACCACAGCCGACAGCGGCAGCGCGGGCTGCAGCCGAGCCCAGATCCACTGTGCGAGCATCTCGCTCGTCGGGTTCTCCAGGCCCGGTATCTCATTCAGGTAGTTGTGATCGAGCTGTCCGCGCAGGGGCTCGAATGCCGACGCCACCTCGTCGAAGTCGGCGACCCACCCGGCAGCCGGGTCAACTGGTCCGGTGATGTGCACCTCGACTCGGTACGTGTGACCGTGCAGCCTGCCGCACTTATGGCCGGCCGGCACGTGCGGGAGCTGGTGCGCGGCGTCGAACCGGAACTCGCGGAAGATCTCCATCACAGCGCCGGGTCCGCGAGTCCGGCCTCTGCGAAGCCACGCGCGCGGAGCAGGCAGGAATCGCACGCGCCGCAGGGCCGCCCGTCGACGGGGTCATAGCAGCTGTGGGTGAGGCTGTAGTCCACGCCAAGCGCCAGACCGCGCTGGATGGTCTGCGCCTTGGTCAGGTCGATGAGCGGGGTGTGAATGGTCAGTTTCTGGCGACCCTCGACGGCTGCCTTCGTGGCCAGCCGCGCCATGGCCTGGTATGCCTCGATGAACTCCGGGCGGCAGTCCGGATAGCCGCTGTAGTCGATCGCGCTGACCCCGATGTAGATGTCCGCGGCGTCGATGACCTCCGCCCACGCCAGGGCGAATGACAGGAAGATCGTATTGCGGGCCGGCACGTAGGTGACGGGGATGCGGGTGCCGAGGTCGTCGCCGGATCCGTGCCGCGGCACGCTGATTGCGCCGTCGGTGAGCGCCGACCCGCCGAAGGCGCGCAGGTCGATATCAACAATGCGATGCTCGGCCGCACCCAGCTGCTCGGCCACCCGCCGCGCGGCGGCCAGCTCTACCCCGTGCCGCTGCCCATAGCGGAAACTCAGGGCATACGCATCGAAACCGTCGCTGCGCGCGATCGCTAGCACCGTGGACGAGTCGAGGCCCCCGCTGAGCAGCACTACCGCCTTGCGCGGGCGTCCTCCGACGTCTGATGCCACGCTGTGTCGCCTGCCTTTACCCGCCTGCCAGCTCGTCTCTGGCAGCCTACCAGCGCATTTGTCGTGGGCCTGGGCGCGCAACCGGGGCCGGCGCGGCCCGCGCGCATACACTGAGCGCATGCCTGATGCTGCCCGGATGGGCACCGTGAGCGTGCTCGGCACGGATGTCCGCGGGCCTATGGATCATCTCGAATGGTTCCCGGCGCCAGCGAACTGCACCCGGGTTCGGTTCAGCTCCGCGGAACTGTCGTCGGTCTGCCCGATCACCGGCCAGCCCGATCTGTCGTCGGTCGTCATCGACTACGAGCCTAACGAGCGCTGCATCGAGTCGAAGTCGCTGAAGCTGTACCTGTGGTCGTTCCGGGACCGGCCGGTGTTTGCGGAAGCGCTCGCCGCTGAGATCGCCGCGGAGGTGCACCGGGCGGCCGAGCCACGGTCGGTCAAGGTCGTGCTCACCCAGCACGTCCGTGGCGGCATCGTGACCGAGGCGACGGCGGAGCTGTAGTGCCCAGTCGGCTCGCCTGGATGCTAGCCAGCTCCGACCTCCCGCTGGCCGGGCCAGGCGAGCTCATCGTGAGCGAGGTCTTCGGCCCCACCTTCCAGGGTGAGGGCCGGTCGGTCGGCCAGCGGGTCGGCTTCGTCCGTCTCGGCACCTGCAACCTCGACTGCGGCCGCGGGCCCGGCGCCACCTGGGCGTGCGACACGCCGTACACGTGGGACTGGGAGCGCTACAGTCCGGCCGCCGAGCTCACGGTGCGCTCCGTCGCCGACATCGTCGCAGAGCTGACCGCGATGGCCGTGGACGGGGTCGTCATCACCGGCGGCGAGCCGCTCATCCAGCAGCGCCGGCTGGGGCCGCTGCTGCGCGCGGCGGCAGACCGCGGCTGGGCCGTGGAGGTCGAGACGAACGGCACGATCGCCCCGCTCCCCGAGGTAGTCGAGCTGGTCACCCGGTTCAACGTGTCGCCCAAGGTGCAGGGCAGCGGCGTACCCGCGGCGCTGGCGCTCCGGCCGCGCGCCCTCGCCGCGTTCCTGGCTACGGGCAAGGCGGTGTTCAAGTTCGTGGCGAGCGGCGCCGCGGAACTGGACGACATCGGCGAGGTGGTCGCGCGCCACCAGCTAGCGCCGGTCATGATCATGCCCGCCGGAACCGAGGCGGAGCGGCTGCTCCGGGTTGCCAGGGAGCTTGCGGAGCCGGTCCTGACCCGCGGCTGGGACCTCACGATCCGGCTGCACGTGCTGCTGTGGGGAGACGAGCGCGGCCGGTGACCAGCAGCGTCCTGTCGACCCGGCGCGGCGACATCAGCCTCCCGCAGTTCGTGCCCGATGCCACCAGAGCCGTGGTCCGCGGCGTTCAGACCAGCGCGCTGTCCCAGGCCGGGGTCGACGCCATCCTGGTCAGCACGGCACACCTGGTCAGCCAGCCGGGCACGTCCGTGGTGCGCGCTCTTGGGGGCGTGCACCGGTTCATGGGCTGGCCGGGGCCGGTGATCTCGGACTCCGGGGGTTTCCAGGCGTTCTCGCTGCTCACTGGCCAGAAGGGACTCGCGGCGGTCTCGGACGCCGGGCTGTCCTACCGGTTCTCGCCCAAGCAGCGCTTCCGCGACCTCACGCCCAAGAGCTGCATCGAGACCCAGCTGCATCTGGGTGCGGACATCGTCTACTGCCTCGACTACTGCACGCATCCGCTCGCACCGGATGCCGAGCAGGAGAAGAGCGTCGGGCTGACCATTCGCTGGGCGACAGAGTGTCGCGCGGTATTCGACCGGCTGGTCGCCGATACCCCTCCAGTGCAGCGCCCCAAGCTGTTCGCCGTGGTCCAGGGCTGCCAGCGCGCCGATCTGCGGACGCGGTGCGCGGAGGCACTCATGGGCCTGGGCTTCGACGGCTACGGGTTCGGCGGCTACCCGATTGCAGCCGGA
>JASHSZ010000340.1 GCA_030040815.1 Streptosporangiaceae bacterium | reverse complement strand
TGGTGTTCCTGGCGGCGGCGTGGGCCAACTTCGCGACCAAGGACATCACGAGCTGACCGGCCCGCGGCTGCCTGGGCAGCCACGCCAGTCCCATGGGTGTCCCGTTACTACTGCCGGAGCGATAGCCACGGGACACTCACCGCGGTAGCACCGCTTCGCTGAGGCGCGCAGGCGGCGCGGGTCAGCCGCAGTCGGCTACCGTCGGTCTCGTCATCGGCCCGGGGCCGAGCTCTTGCAGCACCATGGCGATCACTACCGGGCTCGCGGGGAGCTGCGAGTGGCTGACGCTCGCGGCCGGGCAGACAGCCTGCACCTCCACATCGAGCGCTCCTGGCAGCCGGGCCGAGTCCGGCGGCGTCACAACGTGGTCGTCGGTCGTCCACACTGACATCCAGCGTGGCAGGCCGGCCGAGTCGGCGACGTCGAGGCTGTCGAGCAGCTGGCTACCGGGCACGAGCTGCTGGCACGCGGCGGGGCACGCGCCGGGCACCATTGCCTCGGCAGCGGTGGCCAGCTGCGTGCCGTGGAACGGGGAGCCAAGCGTGATGACCCGGCGCGCGCTGGCCGCTCCGTCGTCGCGGCGGGCCCAGATCAGCGCTACGACGCCGCCGGCCGAGTAGCCGATGACGTCCACCGACGGGGCACCATGCCGCAGGTCACCGTCGACGGTCGCGTTCAGCAGCGCGGCGTCGGCGACCAGGCTGCCGGTGCCGGTGCCGGGCAGCTGCAAGACCGTGGCGGTCCTGCCGGTGGCGCGAATGTGGCTGGCCAGCACGTCCAGCGCCCTCGTGTTGCCGCCGTACCCGGGCACCAGGATGACCGGACCGAGCTCGTCCTGAGCCGGGAGGCCAGAACGGGGCGCGGCCGACCGAGCCTGCCCGCCGGTGACCGTCGTGACGGCGACGGTCGCGCCGACCGCGACGACCACGAGGGTGATGGCCCCGATCAGGAGCTGACGACGGCGGGACAGGCCCGCGAAGCGGGTGACCAGGCGAGGCCGTTCCCCTCGCTGGTCAGGCCCGTGCATGCCTCCACGGTACGAGACGAACGGTCGTGGCGCTGTCGGCGTTGCTCTAGCCGTCTGCGCGCTGGAGGACTCGTGCATACGTCGCATCTGGTCTCATTGCCGCATCTGTCGCCTTGGTGGTGCTGCCGCGACCGATTGCCGCTGCGTACGCCGGGCACGCCCGGCACGCACGCGGGCGCATCCCGTAGCCTTGGGCGCGTGACGCTTCGCCTTCATGACACCGCCACGCGCACGGTGCGCGAGTTCCGGCCCCTGTATCCGGGGAAGGTCTCGCTGTACCTGTGTGGCGCCACCGTGCAGGCGCCCCCGCACATCGGGCACATCCGCTCGGTCGTCAGCTTCGATATCCTCGTGCGCTGGCTGCGGGCGTCGCACTATCAGGTGACCTACTGCCGTAACGTGACCGACATCGACGACAAGATCCTCGCCGTCGCTCTGCATGAGGAAATCCCCTGGTGGGCCGTCGCCGAGCGGAACCAGCGCGCCTTCACCCGCGGCTATGACGCGCTCGGCTGCCTGCCGCCGGACGTGGAGCCGCGGGCGACCGGCCACGTGCCGGAGATGGTGGAGCTCATGCGCCGGCTGATAGACGCCGGGCACGCCTACGCCGAGCGCGGCGACGTCTACTTCGACGTGCTGTCCTTCCCGGCCTACGGTGCGCTGTCTGGCCAGCGGATCGAGCACATGAAGCCGGCCGCTGACACCGAGGACAATGCGGCGAAACGCGACCCGCGCGATTTCGCGCTGTGGAAAGGCGCTAAGCCGGGCGAGCCGACCTGGCCAACGCCGTGGGGCCCCGGTCGGCCAGGCTGGCACCTGGAATGCTCCGCGATGTCGACCAAGTACCTTGGCTCCACCTTCGACATCCACGCCGGCGGGCTGGACCTGGTCTTCCCCCACCACGAGAACGAGATGGCCCAGTCGCACGCCGCGGGTGACGGCTTCGCCCGGTACTGGCTGCACAACGGACTGGTGCAGATTGGCAGCGAGAAGATGAGCAAGTCGCTCGGCAACTCGCTCCTCGTCGACACCATGATCACCGAGGCCCGCCCGGTCGAGCTGCGTTACTACCTCGGCCAGGTGCACTACCGCTCGGGGATCGACTACTCACCGACTGCGCTGATCGAGGCCGCGACCGCGTACCGGCGGATCGAGGGGTTCGTCACGCGCGCCGCGGAATTGGTCGGTCCGGACGACCCGAGCACCGGCGTTGTGCTGGCGGATAGTGCCTCGCTGCCCGCCGCGTTCACCGCGGCGATGGACGACGACCTAGGCGTGCCGCAAGCGCTCGCGCTGGTGCATGACAGCGTCAGGGAGGGGAACGCCGCTCTGGGCGTGGCCGATGCCGCTGGCACCGCAAAGTGGCTCGGGGAGGCACGGGCGATGCTCGCGGTGCTCGGCCTCGACCCGCTCGCACCGCCGTGGGCCGACACGCGGTCGGCGACCGACCTGCAGTCCGTCGTGGACGCGCTCGTGCGCGTTGCGCTCGAGCAGCGGGAGGCGGCCCGCGGCCGGAAGGATTACGCCGCTGCGGACGCGATCCGGACCCAGCTGGCGGAGGCGGGTGTCACCGTGGAGGACACGCCACGCGGGCCGCGCTGGGAGTTGCGCACGTGACCGAGGCGCGGGGAGCTCATTCGCGGGGGGATGCGGGGAGTCGTCGCGCCGCGCTCGGGCGGGCACCAGGAGGCGGCGGCTGGACCAAGTCCGGCAAACCGCGGCCTGGCACGGGCGGGCGCGGCAAGCGCAAGCTGGCGGGGAAGGGCCCGACACCGCCGGCCGAGCTGCGCCCCGGGCATCCCGCTCAGCGCCGAGTCGCCGCCGAGGGCAGGCGGACCGAAGCGAGTGCGGCAAGCCCTGCCAGGGCCGCGTCAGCCGGAGCTGGCCGCCGCAACGCTACCCGGGCTGACACTAGCCGCACTGGCGCTGGCCGGAGCGATGCCGGCCGCGGCAGGCAGCCGCGCGGCTCGGGCGGCAGTGCGCCGGAACTCGTTGCCGGGCGCAACGCGGTGCTGGAAGCCCTGCAGGCCGGAGTGCCGGCCACGGCACTGCACGTCGGACCCAGGCTGGACAGCGATGAGCGGATCGGCCAGGCCGTCATGCTCGCCACTGACGTCGGCATCCCGGTTGTCGAGGCCGGTCGCGCTGAGCTCGACCGCATCACCGGGGGCGCCGTACACCAGGGCCTGGCCCTGCGGATCCGGCGGTACTCCTACGCCGACCCGGCCGATCTCGTCGAGGCTGCACGCGCAGCCCACCAGCGGCCGCTGATCGTCGCGCTCGACGGCGTCACCGATCCGCGCAACCTCGGCGCGGTGGCCCGGTCGGTCCTGGCCTTCGGCGGGCACGGAATCCTGGTGCCCGCGCGGCGGTCGGCCGGAGTCACCGCGGGCGCATGGAAGGCGTCGGCGGGAGCATTGGCGAGAATCCGGGTTGCGCAGACCGCGAATCTGACCAGAGCCCTGGCCGCGTACGCCGACGACGGCCTTTTCATCGTGGGTCTCGACGCCGACGGCCCGGCCGATGTGGCAGATCTCGAGCTGGCGGACTCGCCACTGGTGATAGTCGTCGGCTCGGAGGGGAAGGGGCTGTCCCGGCTTGTCGCCCAGCGCTGTGATGAGGTGGCCAGGATCCCGCTCGCCGGGCCGGCGGAGTCACTGAACGCGGGGCTGGCAGCCGGCATCGCACTGTACGCGGTGTCCCGCCAGCGGGCGCAGCTCCGCTGACCCGTCCTGCGCCGGCGGGCGGACCGCAGACGCCTGCCCGCGCTGGCCGGCGGGCCTATCGTGGAAGCCGGGAGGTGATCGCGTCATGCAGCCTCGCGAGCCCACCCGATCGAACAATCGCGTCCCGGCCGAAGCGGCTGCGGCAGTCACCCCCGCTGCCGCCACGTCTCCAGGGCCCGATGCAGCGCGGGCCCGGATGGCCAGCGAACTCCGCCAGCACGGCCATGCGCTGAGCGCATTGGTCCAGGACGCGTTCGCGACCGTCCCGCGGCACGTGTTCGTCCCAGAGATCGGACCGGCGGCGGCTTACCGGGACGAGGCGCTCGTCATCAAGTGCGGCCCGGACGGTCTGCCCGTCAGCTCGTCGTCGCAGCCAGCCATGATGGCGATCATGCTGGACCAGCTTGATCTGCGGCGAGGTCACCGGGTCCTCGAGATCGGGACCGGCAGCGGGTACAACGCCGCTGTCATGTCGGCGGTCGTTGGCCCGGCCGGTGAAGTCGTGACCATCGACATCGACCCCGAGCTCGTGGCGCGCGCGAGGGCGGGCCTGCTAGCGACCGGAGCCGACGCGGTGACTGTCCGCTGCGCGGACGGCGGCTACGGGGATCCTGCCGGTGCGCCGTTCGACCGGGTCATCGTGACGGCCGGTGCGTGGGACATCGCGCCGGCCTGGCTCGACCAGCTCGCTCCTGGCGGTCGCCTGGTCCTGCCGCTGTCGATCCGGGGAATCCAGCTGTCTATAGGCCTGGAGCGGACCGGCCGCGGATCGTGGCTGAGCACGTCAGCGTGCCGGTGCGGGTTCGTCCGGATGCTTGGCGCGTTCGCTGGCCCGGAAGAAGTGATCAGGCTGGACGAGCCGTGGCCGATGGTCTGCCAGGTGTCCGACGGCAACCCTGTGCACGTCCCGGCGCTGGCAGCCGCACTGTCCAGCGAACCAAGCGACGAGCCGGTCCCGGTCGCGCTGGCGAGCATCGCCGAACTCGCCGACCTTGACGTGTGGCTCACGATGTCGGCGGGCAGGCTCGATCGCATCACGGTGCTGGCCGCGCCGGGCGGCACGCTCAGCTCGGCGCCGCCGCCGCCGTTCGGCGCGCTGGTCAGCAGCGGTACCGATGCGCAGCGGCTGGGCGTCGGGATGCTGCTGCCGGTCGCCTTCGGCAATGACGAAGCTGAGCAGGAGCACGAGTCCGGGGTCGCGGCAAGGCCTGAGCCCGCGCCAGGACGTGAACCTGGCGCCGCCCCCTGGCATGAGTTCAGCAGAGGCTGGACCGCCATCGTCCGCGGCCTTGGTCCTGGCGGGCGGGAGCTCGCAGCCCGGCTGGCCGCGTTGAGCGGCAGATGGGCCCGGCTAGGCCGACCCGGTTCGGGCGAGATGGAAATGCTGGTCTGGCCGGCCGGCGAGGAACCCAGCCGGGTGCCGGGGAGCCGGCTCGTGTTCAGGCGGCCGAACGTTACGATCGCCGTGGGCTGGCCCGTCCGCGCGCGGTGAGCTCCGGCCGCTTCCCGGCGGCCTGTCAGCTCGCGGAGGCCGCGGTAAGCTCCCCCGTCCGCTCGTTGCTCTCCAGTAGCTGCGGCGCCGGCCCCACGATGAGCGGGTCAGGCCGGGCCACCAGGTCGTCGTCCCGGCCCTCGTAATCGACCTTGGAGAGCACGTATCTGATCGCCTCGAGCCGTGCCCGCCGCTTGTCGTTGCTCTTCACGACCGTCCACGGCGCGTCGGCCACGTCGGTGAAGAAGAACAT
The DNA here is from genome assembly GCA_030040815.1 of Streptosporangiaceae bacterium. The sequence continues at coordinate 4,759 of JASHSZ010000340.1, read as the reverse complement.
GGCCTCCTTGGCCTGGGTGTACGCCTCCCACTTGTCCAGCGAGGCGAGGTCGACGTGACTGAGCTTCCACTTCCTGACCGGGTCGAGCTGCCGGCGGACGAAGCGACGGAGTTGCTCTCCGCGGGACACCGAGAACCAGAATTTGACCAGGATGATCCCGTCTCTGACGAGCATGCGCTCGAACTCCGGTGCCTCCCGGAGGAACTCGCGGCATTCATCTTCCTGGCAGAACCCCATCACTCGCTCGACGCCCGCCCGGTTGTACCAGGAACGGTCGAACAGGACGATCTCCCCAGCCTTCGGCAGATGACCGATATAACGCTGCAGGTACCACTCGCTCTGCTCATGCGCCGTCGGTCGTTCGAGGGCGACAACCCTGGCACCGCGCGGATTGAGGTTCTGCATGAAGCGCTTGATCGTGCCGCCCTTCCCGGCGGCATCCCGGCCCTCGAATACGACCACGAGCCGCCCGCCAGAGCTCTTGATGTGATGCTGAAGCTTGAGCAGCTCGATCTGCAGGCCGCGCTTGGCGCCCTCGTACCTTTTCCGGCTGAGGCGTTCGCTGTAGGGATAGCCCTCACGCCAGGTCTCGGCCACCTTGCCGTCCCGCTGCACGAGAACGGGGCCGTCCTTGCCCTGTCTGATGCGATAGCCGAGCTGCGCAGCGAGGTCATCGAGCTGTTCTGCCACGTGCGTGTCCGTGCTCTCGGCGCCGGGCCTGCCGGGCACCTCGCTGCCTGGTTCCTGTGCCTGCCCGGTCCAGCCTCCAGCGCTAGTGGCGAACGCGCGCGTTCGCGCTGCCTTGTACCCGGTCGGCAGCGCGGTAGCACGGGTGGAGCTGCCTGCGGTGCGGTCGGCCCCGGCCTGCTGGTCCGGGCCGCCGGTCGCAGTCCTGACCTTCGTGGCGCGATTCACCGTTGCCCCCGTCACTGATCGCATCACCGCCAGGCAACCGTCATGATCGATGATCACTAGATACCCGTGCCGGACTGCCGCACACCCGGCCCGCCGCCCCAGCCTGGCCAACGAAGCCTGGTGCTGGTGCGGTACGGCGCTCGGACAGGCTGCCGCGATGCGGACCCGGCAGTCGGGCGAGTGGCATAGCATCGGGCCGGTGAGGCAGCGCGATGACGCGGGTGGCGGCGCCTAGCGTGCGCGGCGGCAGGTCGGGCTCCCGGCGTGCCCGCAGGTTGGTCATTACCGTCGTCGTCATCGTGGCCGTCCTGGTCGGTCTGGACTTCGCGGCCAGGGCCGAGGCCGAGAGCGTCCTGGCCAGCAAGATTGAGCAGCAGGGCCTGACCAGCAGGCCGGACGTGATGATCGACGGGTTCCCTTTCCTCACTCAGGTCGCGAGCAGGGACTTCCGCCAGGTCACTGTCACCGCCAGCAGTGTCCCTGCCGGACCGGTCATGATCACCACCATCAGCGCGGCCGCCACCGGGATCAGGATCAACTCGTACGCTTTCTCCAGCGGCACCATTAGCAGCCTGTCCGGCACCGCCTTTATCAGTTTCGCATCGCTCGGCAACACGCTCGCGACCCAGTTCGGCGCCCTCGGCTCGCTGCTGAAGGGGGCGGGGCTCCAGCTGGCTTACGCCGGGCCTAGCGAGGTGCGCGCGACCCTCAACCTGGCGGTGACCCCAGGCTCAGCCACCTGGCGCGTGACTCGGCTGAGCGGCGACGCGCTCACTGTCACCCTGGTCGGCAGCACTGGCTTGCCGACGTCACTGGTCGATTCCGTCCAGAACCTGACCCTGCGGCTCCCGAAGCTGCCGCTGGGGCTGACCATTAACAGCATCGCCGTGACCCCGAGCGGCGTTGTCGGCGACGTCGGCGGCCGGGACGTTCCGTTCGGCAGCTGACATTCTGCGGCGCGCGCGGCAAAATCCTTTTGTCTGACTTAGCCAGAGCGCGCTAATCAGTCAATCCGAGGCTAATAGCATTCCCATGTCCCCGACCGCTGGTCCCGTCCCCGCGCAAGGCTACCGAGGCGACTTATGGTGCAGACGAACGAGACGTCGGCCGCGCACAGCCCAGGCTCGGCGCCCACCACAAGTCCACTGCACGTGTCGGCCACCTGGCCCGTCCGGCTCGGCAACATTCCGCCGCTGGCTGACAGGTTCGCTGCGAGGCCTGAAAGCGGCCCGGACCTGAACCTGGGACTCCAGCGCAGTCAAGTCGTCGTGCTGACGCCTCGGTCCAGCCGTGTCGGCGCAGGCTCGTCCCACGACCTGCTGCGGTGCACCGGCAAGACCCAGCTGGCCGCCCACCACGCCGAGTCGCTATGGGAGGCGCGCGCTGTCGACCTGCTGGTCTGGGTCGACGCCAGCAGCAGAGCCTCGATCTTGTCGGAGTATGTCGCGGCAGCCAGCGCGCTAGCCGCAACGAAGCCGGCCGGATCAGCGGAGGGGACCGCGACGAGATTCCTCAGCTGGCTAGCCGGCACTGACCGGCGCTGGCTGATGGTGCTGGACGACGTGCCCGAGGCGGAGGTGCTGCAGGGGCTGTGGCCGCGCGGCCCGGCCGGCCGCGTCATGATCACGACCGTCAATTCGCACTTGGCGGACAGCCTGCCCGATGCTGTCGTGCTGGAGCTCGGCCCGTTCAGTCCGCGGGAGGCGATGACCTATCTGGTCAGCCGGCTCGCGAAGGACCCCGACCAGCGCCGTGGCGCGATCGACCTGATCCAGGATGTCGGCTGCCAGCCGCTGCCGCTCGCGCAGGCGACTGCGCTGATCGATAGCTCATGGCTCAACTGCGTGGACTACCGGGAGCAGTTCTACCGCAGGATGACTGTGTTCAACTCACCCGGAGCGGGTGCGGTACCTGCGGCAGCCGTGACGTGGACACTGTCCGTAGAGCACGCGGGTCAGCTCGCACCGGGCAACTCGGCGCAGGCATGCCTGGCGCTGGCCGCGCTGCTTGACGGTCATGGGATTCCGCTCTCTGTACTCGACACGCCGACAGCACACACGTATCTGCTGAGCGTCATCAGGTCCGCCGAGCGCCCGGCCGAGCCAGCGGGCGCTGCGCTGACCGCACTCGAGCAGGCGGGACTCGTGACTGTCGACCGGCAGGCCAGCCCGCCCGTGATGCGGATCCCCCCTGCCCTGCAGCACGCGATCCAGCTAGCGATGCTCCCGGAGATGCTGGAGCAGGCGGGGCTGGCGGCGGCTGGCGCACTGCTGGAGGCGTGGCCAGCTTCACACGCCGACGCCTGGGCCGCTCATGGGCTGCGGTCAAGCGTGATGTACCTGCTCCGCGCGACCGGCGGCTTGTTGTGGTCCGATGGCTGTCACCCCGTGCTGCTCCGCGCCGGGCAGAGCCTGGACGACGCCTCGCTGACCGGCCCGGCAGTGGATTACTGGTCCGAGCTGGCGACCATTGCCAGTCGGGCGCTTGCGCCGGGGCATCCGGACTCCCTGATAATCGTCGAGCACCTGGCAAACGCGTACGTCGCTGCGGGCCGAGTGTCGGAGGCAGTGGCCTGGTACGAGCGAATCCTGGCCGACTGGAGCCGGGCCCTCGGCTCGGACCATACGCGGACGCTCAGCGTCCGAGTCTCGCTCGGCCGGATACTCGTGGCCGCCGGTCGTCCCGCCGATGCGATCAGTGTTCTTACCGGGGCACTTGCAGACGCTGAGCATGCGTACGGGGCCGGTCACCCCGAATGCGTCGCCATTCGTGACGAGCTGGCGGCCACGTACCGAGCAGTCGGCCAGCACAGCGACGCCGTCCGGCTGTATCTGCTCATCCTCGGCGAGCGCGAGCGCGCTCTGGGCTCGCGGCACCCGGACACCATGGCGACGCGGCAGCTGCTGGCCGACGCGTACCTAGCCGATGGGCGCACGAAGGAAGCGATCTCTCAGTTCAAGAAGGTCATTGCGGACCGGCAGCGCACCCAGGGACCGACTCATCCCGACGCGCTGCGAGCGTCGGGTGCTCTCGCGCTCGCCTATCACCGGACGGGCCGCATGGCGTCGGCCGTGCAGTTGTACGAGCAAGTGCACCGGGGCCTCGACCGGGCCCTAGGCCCCGATCACCCGGACACGCTGGCTGCTGCTCTCAATCTCGGTCGGGCCTACTACACGGTCGGCCGGCTTACCGACGCCAGCACTCTCCTCCGGGACACTGTCAGTAGGGGTGAGCGGGTGCTCCCGCCTGGCAGCTCTCTGACGCAGGCGGCACGCGACAGCCTGGCTGTCATTGCGGGCGAATGACCGGTGCCGCCGCCCGTGTTGCCGACGGCCGCTCGCGGAACAATATTGCGGCGCTTACTCACCGGCTGGGCGAACACCCGTAGCGTGGCGGCGTGCGAGCTGGCGGTAAATCTCGGGGTTGGTATCGACCCACTTCTTGGCATCCCCGCTGACCTCGCGCGCCACCTTGGCGGGAGTTCCGACGGCAAGCATGCCCGCGGGAACTATCATTCCGGGAGGCACGACGGCACCTGCTGCAACGAGCGCCCGATCCCCGATCACCGCACCGTCGAGCACGGTTGCGCCGTTGCCGATCAGGGCCTCGGTTCCGACGACGGCGCCGTGCACCACGCAGAGGTGCCCGATGGTTGCACCCTCGCCGATCTCGGTAACCGGAGCGGTGCCGCCGTGCACGATCGAGCCGTCCTGAACGTTGGCACCGCGCCGGACGACGATACGGCCGAAGTCGGCGCGCAGCACCACTCCATACCAGACGGACGCGTCGTCCTCGACGGTCACGTGGCCGACGAGCGTGGCGGTAGGCGCAATCCAGGCAGTAG
>JASHSZ010000339.1 GCA_030040815.1 Streptosporangiaceae bacterium | reverse complement strand
CCAGCCTCGCCGATTTGCAGTACGTGCTTGCGCAGCTCACGCCTGGCACCAAGGTCACCATCCACTACACCTCAGATAGCTCGAGCACGCCGAAGAGTGGTACCGGCACACTCGGCAGCCTCGAGAGCGCTGGCAGCTAGCCACGCCAGCAGCGCTGGCGGCACGCTGGCGGCTCGGCACGCGGCCGCCCCTAGACTGCCCAGCGTGACGCGTACCATCGGCAGCCAGCCAGCCGCGCTGGCGGCACGCTGGCGGCTCGGCACGCGGCCGCCCCTAGACTGCCCAGCGTGACGCTTACCATCGGCAGCCAACCCGCGGTGCCGGCGCTCGATCGCCCTGACCTGCTCGCGCCACCGGTTGCAGCGGCTCTCGCCGACCTTGCCGGCCGCGCTGTCGGCCACGGCTCCGGCGGGATAACGGTCGCGGAGATAGGAGTCGCCGAGATCGACCCGGCGCTTGCCGACACCGCGGCATTCTGCGAGCGATACGGCGTCGCGCCTGACGAGTCCGCCAACTGCGTCGTCGTGGCCGGACGCCGGGACGGCGAGACCAGGTTGGCCGCGTGCATGATTCTGGCCACAACGCGCGCCGACGTGAACGGCCTGGTCCGGCGCGAGCTGGACGTGCGCAAGGCGTCGTTCGCGCCGATGACCGAGGCGGTAGCCCTCACCGGCATGGAGTACGGCGGCATCACCCCGATCGGGCTGCCCGCCGACTGGCCGATCTTCGTGGATGCGGCGGTGGCGAACTCGCCCCGCGTCGTCATCGGCAGCGGCGTGCGCCGGTCCAAGCTGACCTTGCCTGGTGCCGCGCTCGCGAGCCTGCCAGGCGCGACCGTGCTGGCCGGGCTCGGCCGGTAGCGCTAGGCCGGTAGCTCAGGGCAGCCAGGACACCTTGTGCACCAGGGCGACGTAGCCCACGAAGGTCACGGCGTCGATCAGCGAGTGCGCGATGATCAGCGGCGTCACCCGGCCCCACCGGCGGTACAACAGGGCGAAGATGACGCCCATCACCGCGTTCCCGAGGAACGCGCCGAAGCCCTGGTACAGGTGGTAGCACCCGCGCAGCACAGCCGAGGTGAGGATCGCCTGCCATGGCGCCCAGCCGAGCTGGTCTAGCCGCCGGAGCAGGTATCCGATGACCAGGATCTCTTCCAGCAGGCCATCGTGGATGGCGCTCAGCAGCAGCACCGGGATCCGCCACCAAACGGCTGGTAGCGACTCGGGCACGATGTGCAGCGAGATCCCTGCGTTGAACGCGCCGATGTAGAGCCCGAGCCCCGCGCCACCGATGACCGCCGCCACCACCGCGCCGCGAACCACGTCGCGCACCGGCTCGCGCCGGTCGAGCCCCATGACCGACGGCGGCTCCCCCGACCTGGCCATCAGGTACAGCACAAGCACGACCGGCATGAGCGCTTCGGCGATGCTGACGAGCTGCAGGACCAGGTCGAACGTCTGATTTGTCGCGAGGGGCCCGACCAGCAGCGCCTCCTGGCTGGACAGCGACTGCCGCGCCAGCAGCGAGCTGACGAGGCTGAGCAGCGCGTTCACGGCACTCGCGCCGAGGGACACCCCGAACACCGCGACGAGTTCCCAGCCCAGGTACCGCCGCGGGGGCAGGCTCAGGGTGGCGTCCCGCATCCTCGGGACTTTACCGCTACGCACGGCCGCCGCTGCCCACCGTGAATCCCCCGACAACCTGCGGTACCTGCTCACATCACGGTCAGCCGGTGCCATGCCAGCTCGGCCCCCGACGCGAGGCAACCGTCCACGACGGCCTCGGTACCGAGCGCGCTCACCCGGACTTCCGCCGTGACAGGCGCGAGCTTCCGCAGCTCCGCGGCGACCGCGCCGGCGAATCCGGGTGCTTGACCGATGCCGCCGCCCAGTACCACCAGACCGGGGTCGACCACGGTCACGATCGCACACACTGCGCGCGCCACCAGCTCAGCCTCGCCCGCGACCACGGCGGCCGCGCGCGGATCCCCCGCCGCCGCGGCAGCGAAGACCCGGCGCGCCGACACGGGCCCGCGCATCCCAGCCCGACGGGCAGCCCGGACCACTCCTGCCGCCGATCCCGCTGCCTCCAGCGTGCCGCGCCGCCGGGCGTCGGCCGGGTCGGACCCCTGCTCGGCCGAGATCGGCATGTAGGCGATCTCGCCGGCCGCACCGTGGACGCCGCGGTGCAGCTTGCCGTCCATCATGAGCCCCATGCCGATACCCGAGCCAACCCAGACGAACACGAAGGTGGCGACGTCCCGGCCGTACCCGTGCTCGCGCTCGGCTAGCGTCGCGGCGTCGACGTCGTTCTCCACGACTACCTGCTCGCCGAAGGCCGCTCGTATCTCGGCCAGCACGGCAGGCTTCCCCCAGCCCGCCAGGCCGCCAGCTAGCCAGATCGCGTTCCGGCTCGGGTCGTACACGCCGGGGCTGCCGATGACCGTCTGGGTCACGTGCGCGCGGGTGACGCCAGCCGCCGCGCAGAGGTCGTCGGCGAGCCCGACCAGCTCGGCGACTCGCTTGCTCGCGGTGGATGCCCGGCTGCGCACCTGTCCGCGCGTGACCACCGCACCGGTGAGGTTGGCCACCGCGCCGCGGAGGTACTGCTGGCCGATGTCCAGGCTGAGTACGTAGCCGGCCTCGGGCCGGATCTCGTACAGCACCGCTGACCGCCCTGGCCCGCCGCTGCTCTGGCCGGCCTCACGCACCAGCCCGGATCGCTCCAGGTTGGCGAGGGCCAGCGACACCGTGGGCTTCGACAGCCCGGAGACCCTCGCCAGCTCCGCCCGCGAGCACCGGCCGAGCTGGCGGATGTGCCGCAGCAGCAACTGCTCGTTCATCGCCCGGATCAGCTGCGGCCGGGC
>JASHSZ010000338.1 GCA_030040815.1 Streptosporangiaceae bacterium | reverse complement strand
CTGCGGGCAGCGGGTCATAGTCCACCGCCACCAGCTCGAGTGCGTCCTCACCCTGATACGGCTCCTCGACCACAACGACCGCCACCGGCTCGCCGACGTGCCGGACCTTATCGGTGGCCAGTAGCCGCTGCAGCATCCGCTTATTCATCGGCCCCGATGCCGGGATGGGCGGCAGATCGGCCAGGTCTGTGCCGGTGAAGACGGCCACCACGCCGGGGGCCCCCAGGGCCGCGCTGACGTCGATGAGGTTGACCCTGGCGTGCGCGACCGGCGATCGGACGAAGAAGACGTGGCAAGCGCCGTCCAGCCGGTCATCCACGAGGTCCTCGACGTAGACGCCGCCCGTGGTCAGGAAGCGCGGATCCTCGGTCCGCAGGACTCGGGTGCCCAGGATGCTCACCTGAGTATCAGCTCCTCTCGCCGGCGGGCTCGACCCCGCCCACACCGCGCGAACCGGGCTGAACGACGCGGTATTCCAGAGGGTGCCATCACTGACCTGCGGGATGTCAACCGGGGGTGGCCTCCGGATGGAGGATATTCGTTTTGCCGCCAGCCCACGCGCAGGTAGGGTCACGGCGTACTGCCCCGGCTGTGATCGGATCTGCCTGCCATGCTCGCGCGCGTCATGCGTCGGTGTTTCTTGCCACTGGCCCGGCGCCTGCCGGTCCTGCAGATCCGCGATTTCCGGATCCTGCTGATTGACCGCGTGCTGGCGCCGGCGTCAGTCGCGTTCTCAATGGTCGGCGTGTCATTCGCGGTGCTCGACCACACCCACGGGTCGACGGCGAAGCTGTCTTACGTGCTGGCCGCGCAGATCGCGCCGTCGCTCGTCTTCGCCCTGGTCGGCGGCGTCGTCGCCGATCGGATCGCGCCGCAGCTCGTGATCATCGCCGGCAACGTCATGATGGCGGTCGGCGAGGGAACGTTCGGCGTCCTGGTACTGCTCGGACATCCGCAGCTGTGGCAGATGATCGCGTTGGAGTGCCTGACGGGGACCGGGATGGCCGTGTTCTACCCGGCGTCCTCCGCCCTGCTGCCGCGAGTGGTGCCCGGTCCCGTTCTGCAGGAGGCTAGCGCCGTGTCGCGACTGGCGATGAACGGCGCGCTGATGGGCGGCGCGGTGCTGGCCGGCTTCGTGGTCGCGGCGATCGGGCCGGGCTGGGCCCTGCTGATCTGCGGAACGGGGCTGCTCGGCACGGTGCCGCTGCTGCTATCGCTCCGGGTGACCGCCGCCGCGCAAGGCAGGCGGCCGGGCTTGTACACCGAACTGGCCGAGGGCTGGTCGGAGGTCCGCTCGCGCACCTGGCTGTGGGTCGTAATCCTGCAGTTCACCGTGGTGCTGATGGCCTGGTACGGGGGGTTCAGCGTGCTCGGGCCCGTGGTCGCGCGGGCCCACCTCGGCGGCCCGGCGGCCTGGGGCACCATCACCGGCGCCGAGTCCCTGGGGCTGATCGTCGGCGGGCTGGTCGCGCTGCGATTCAGCCCGCGCCGCCCGATGCTGTTCATCGTGCTGATCGGCGGCAGCATCGCAGCAACACCGCTCGCGCTCGGCATGCTATGGCCGGTCCCGCTGATCTGCGCGGCGGCATTCACCCTCGGTGTCGGGATCGAGATCATGATGGTGCAGTGGACGCTGGCGCTGGCCAGGAACATCCCGCCGGACAAGCTAGCCAGAGTGTCGTCCTACGACGTCCTCGGCTCGGTGATGGCGATGCCGGTCGGCGCGGTGCTGGCGGGTCCGATCGCGGCGTCGGCGGGCGTGCCAGCGACGGAGTACGGCGCCGCGGCGCTAATCGTGGGCGCGACGGTGCTCGCGTTGCTGCCGCGCGACATCAGGACGCTGCGAGCCGAGCAGCTAGCCGGCCCGCCGCCGGGCGGGGCACCAGCTGCCCGCGAGATCACCGTGGCGGCCGGCGCTGTCCCTTAGGGTTTCTGACCATGGGCAATCGCATCGATCTGCGGTCCGACACCGTCAGCAAGCCGTCGGAGCGGATGCGGCACGCCATGGCTACCGCCGAGGTAGGCGACGACTGGTACGGCGACGATCCGACCGTCAACCTGCTGCAAGACCGGGTGGCCGAGCTCACCGGCAAGGAAGCGGCGATCTACCTGCCCACCGGCACGATGTGCAGCCAGGTCGCGCTGCACGCCTACGTGCGCTCTGGCCATCTCGCCGTGTGTGAGGCCAGCGCGCACATCGGTCGTACCGAGGCGAGTTCAGCGGCCGCGCTGTCGGGCGTCTCGTTCCACTACGTGACGGCGGCCAGCCGCGGTCGGCTGACGGCTGACCAGGTGGCGGCGGCACTGGTGCCGGACCCGTACGACGTCTCGGTCGTCGACCTGGTCGCGATCGAGAACACGCACCAGGTCGGCGGCGGCTCGGTGCTCGGCGTGGCCGAGGTAGCGCGCATCGCCGCCGCAACGGCCGTGGCGGGCGTGCCGCTGTACCTGGACGGCGCCCGCATCTTCAACGCGTGCACGGTGGCCGACGTGCCGGTCGCCGACTACGCCCGGCACGTGGACGCGCTGATGTTCTGCCTATCCAAGGGGCTCGGCGCACCGATCGGGTCGATGCTTGCGGGCGACAGCGAGTTCATCCGCGAGGCACGCCGGCTGAAGATCCTCTTCGGGGCGGCGTGGCGGCAGGCAGGCATCATGGCCGCCGCTGGGCTCATCGCGCTGGCCGAGGGGCCGGCGCGGCTGCCCGAGGACCACGCCAATGCGCAGGTCCTGGCCACGGGTCTGGCCGAGCTGCTGCCCGGCAGCATCGACCCGGCGGCGGTCGAGACGAACATCGTGTTCGTCGACGTGTCCGGCACCGGCAGGGACGCGGCACAGTGGCGGGAGCTGCTGGCCGCCGAGGGAGTGCTGGTCACCATCGTCGGCGGGCGGGTCCGGATGCTGACGCACGTCGGAGTCGGCACCGACGACGTCATGGTGGCGCTGGACGCCTGGCGCCGCGCGGCCAAGGCGATCGGCTAGCGGTCTAGCGGCGAGTCAGCTCCACCTGACGCGGACCAGCGACCGCCACTGGTCGAGAACGTCGGGCCGTCCGTCCGTGGTGATCTCGTCGGCCCGGTTCCACAGGCTGAGGTAGAGCTGCCCGGCGGTGCCAGAGAAGACGACGTCGGGCCGCGCGCTCTGGCCCACGGTGGTCTCTATCGGGCCGTCGCTGACCCGCACCGTCCAGGTATGGCCGGTGTCTGAGGTCTGGACCAGGATCAGGTACGGGTCGGTCGCGTGCAGCTTGCCCTCGCCGCGCGTGATGAAGCCGGTCAGCAGCTCGTCGATCCCGTCGGCGGCCAGCAGCGGATCGAGGCCGGCCTCCGCTGCCGTCGGCAAGCGCCCGTGCACCGCCGAGATCGCGTCGACGCCGTGAATCGTCGTCTCGTGGCACTGTCGGCGCGCCCAGAACCGGCGGGGTGGCGGAGCGTCCCTGAGGAACACCATCGCCTGTGCGTCGTCCGGGGTGGCGCGCACGGTCTCGATGAGCGCGGTGAGGCCGTCGCTGTACCACGCGAGCACGTCCGCGGCCGCCTGCCCCTGGGCTGTCGAGGCAGACGTGCTGTGGTTGGACTCGCCGCGCAGGTTCGCCGCCGCCCACCGGTGCACCATGCCCTGGTGGATCACCAGCTGGGTGACATCCCAGGCGGGGCAGGTTGGAACTTTCGCCTCCAGCCCGGCCGCGGCGGCCGCGTCGCGCAGGGCCGCGCCGGCGCGCGCGAGGCCGGTGAGGTGGTCATCGAGACTGAGGTGTGTCGGCATAGCCGCATGCTAGGCGGCGCGACCGACAATCTCCGCCGATCCGAGCGGGTCAGGCGACCAGCTGCGCCTCGCCGGTGAACGCGGCCCACATGGCGGTGTACGTGCCACCGGCCGAGAGCAGCTCGTCGTGCGTTCCAGTCTCGACGATCTTGCCGCCAGCGAGCACGACGATGCGGTCTGCCTTCGATGCGGTGGTCAGCCGGTGTGCGACCAGCAGCGTGGTCCGCCGCTCGACGAGCTGCTCGGTTGCCCTGTTCACCTCAGCCTCGGCGGCTAGGTCGAGGGCCGCGGTCGCCTCGTCGAGCAGCAGGATCGCCGGGTCGACGAGGTAGGCACGAGCCAGCGCGATGAGCTGTCGCTGACCGGCGGCCAGGTTCCGGCCGCGCTCGGTGACCTCGTGCAGGAAGCCGCCTGGCAACCTCGAGATCATCTCGATCGCTCCGACGCCGCGGGCCGCGGCTTCGATCTCCGCGTCGGTCGCGTCGGGCCGGCCGTAGGCGATCGCATCGCGGACCGTGCCGGCGAACAGGTAAGGCTCCTGCGGGACGACGCCGAGTTGCTGCCGGTAGGCGGGCAGGTCGTAGTCGCGGACGTCCGTGCCGTCGACGAGCACGCTACCCGCGGTCACGTCGTAGAACCGGGCGACGAGCTTGACGAGGGTGGACTTGCCCGCGCCGGTCTGCCCGACCAGCGCGATGGTCTCGCCGGGCGCGATCGACAGGTTGACACCGGCGATCGCCTCGGTGCGCTGGCCGGCGTAGCCGAAGTGCACATCGCGCAGTTCTATGGCCCCCCGAAGGCGGCCGGCACCGCGGGGGGTCCGCGGGTCGCCTCCCGAGCCAGGCTGCACCGGATGCTCGGCCTGCGGCGTGCTGGTCGGCGTCTGCAGCAGCGCCTTGATCCGCTGCAGGCCGACATTGGCCTGCTGGTAGCCGTCGAACACCTGGGACGTCTGCTGGATCGGCGCGAACAGGGAGTCCACGTACAGCAGGTATGCGATCAGGCCGCCGACGGTCAGCGCGCCAGCGCGCACCTCGCCGGCGGCGGAGAAGAGAATGATCGCGCCACCGATCGTGGACATCGCCTGCACGAACGGGAAGTAGAGCGCGATCAGGCGCTGGGCCCGCAGCCGCGAGACCCGGAAAACGCCGCTCAGCCCGGCGAAGTGGTCGGAGTTGACCTGCTCCCGACGGTAGGCCTGGGCGACGCGCAGGCCGGCCACGTTCTCGGCCAGGTCGGCGTTGACCGCGCTGGCCTTGTCCCTGGCGTCGTTGTAGGCCCTGGCTGACTTCCGCCGGAACACGAGCGTGGCGACGATCAGCACCGGCAGGATCGTGAACAGCATCAGCCCCAGGCGCACGTTGATGACCAGCATGAACGCCAGCACACCGAAGAAGGTGAGCACGGAGTTGACCATGGTGATCAGGCCGGTCTGGAAGAACGAGGACAGCGAGTCCACGTCCGTCGTCATCCTGGTCATGATCCGGCCGGTCAGCTCGCGCTCATAGAAGTCCAGGCCCAGCCGCTGCAGGTGGGAGAAGATCTTCACCCGCAGCGTGTACAGCAGCCGCTCGCTGTTGCGGCCGACCACTATCGTCTGTGCCCAGTTGATCGCCCAGTCGACCA
>JASHSZ010000337.1 GCA_030040815.1 Streptosporangiaceae bacterium | reverse complement strand
TGGCCGACGCCGCGCGGCCGCCGCGCCGACGGCGCCTGCTGATCGCCCTGTCGCGGCGGCTGCCGGTCCCGCTGCTGCTCGGCACCCGGCTGGTCGCCCGACGGCCACGGCGCAGCATTCTCTCCGGAGCGATCGTTGCTATCACTGCGACCACGATCGTCGCGGTGCTCACCGTGCACGCCCATCAGGCGCTGGTCGCCGCTGACAGCGGGCCCACGTCCCGGCTGTCGGCCCTGGTCAACCCGCGCTACGAGCGGATCGACCAGGTGCTGCTGGTGCTCACCGTGATGCTCGTCGTGCTCGCGGCCGTCAACGCGCTGTTCATCACCCAGGTGACCGCGGTTGACGCCCGGTACTCCGGCGGGCTGGTGCGCGCGCTCGGCGCGACAAACGAGCAGTTCGCGGTCGCGCTGAGCGCTGCACAGCTCATTCCTGCCGTCCCAGCCGTGCTGGTCGGCATCCCGGCGGGCATTGGCCTGGTGGGCGCGGTGGCCCACGGCGGGAGCACCACGGTGCCGCCAGCGTGGTGGCTGGCCGCCGCGGCGGCCGGCATCCTGGTGGCCCTCGGCGTGCTGGTCGCGGTTCCTGCCCGGGCTGCCGCGCGCCGCTCGCCGGCCGAGATCCTGGCGGCGGAGTAAGTCACGGGCTGAGCCGGTGCAGGTCGCGCGGGAACAGCGTCACCTGCCGGACGTTCGCTGCGCCGGTGAGCAGCGCCGTCCACCGCTCCAGCCCGATCGCGAACCCGCCGTGCGGCGGCATGCCATGCCGGAACACCTGCAGGTAGCCCTCGAACGGCGCAGGGTCCAGGCCGCGCGCAGCGAGCGCGGCGAGGTAGTCGTCGTACCGGTGCAGTCGCTGCCCGCCCGTCACGATCTCGGTGCCGCGGAAGAGCAGATCAAACCCATAGGAGTAACGGGGCCGCTCCGGGTCGGGGTGGGTGTAGAACGGCTTGGCCGTCAGCGGATAGCCAGTGACGAACAGCAGGTCGCTGCCGTGCTCCCGTGCGGCCCACTCGCAGAGCCAGCGCTCGTGGGCTGGTGCCAGGTCGTCCTCGGCCGTCACATCCCCGCCGGTGGCGGCTGAGATCAGCGCCATCGCCTCGGTGAAGTGAACGTGCGGGATCTCGGCCGGCACCTCCGGCAGCGTCGCGCCGAGCGTCCGCATGGCGACGTCAGCCCGTTCCCGCACCATGCCGACCATGCCAGCGACGGCGTCCCGGCAGACCGGCATCACGTCGAAGTGGTCGGCGATGAAGCCCATCTCGGCGTCCAGGCTCGTGTACTGCGCCAGGTGCCGGCCGGTGTCGTGCGGCTCGGCGCGGAACACCGGGCCGACCTCAAAGACCCGCTCGAATACGCCGACCATCGCCTGCTTGTAGAACTGCGGTGACTGGGCGAGGTACGCAGGCCGGCCGAAGTAGTCGAGCCTGAATACGTTCGCGCCCCCTTCGGTGGCCGACTCGACGATCTTCGGCGTGAAGATCTCGGTAAAGCCCCGCCCGGTCAGCGCGGTCCGGAAGCCGGCCGAACTCGCCGCCGCGACCTCGAAGCCGGCCCGCAGCAGCGGGTGGCGCAAGCTCGTCGGCGCGTTATCGAGGATCGTCGGCAGCGTCGCCGTCAGCGCGGGCCGGTACAGGTCAAACGGCGGCGGGCAGGCTGGTCCGGACAGCGGCGTTAGCTCCGCGTCGGTCAGCTCTGCCCCACCCGGCGCCTGGTCGTTCGCCACGACCAGGCCCTCGACCTGCACGACGGTTTCCTCGGCCGGGGCAGCGCTTCCAGCGGGCAGCACGACCTGCACCAGCCCGGCTCGGTCGCGGATAACGAGAAAGGTCACCGACTTCAGCTCGCGGCGGCGATGCAGCCAGCCGGCGATCGTGATCCGCTCGGCGACGTGCGCAGGCACGTCAGCGGACAGAACACGCGGCACCATGACGGCCTCCCTGCGGGCGGACGAACCCTTGGGAGTGCGGGCGATAAGGGAACTCGCGGTGCCACCGCACTTTCGCCGCCCGGCACACTGCGGACGGCCTCGTGGGCCTGGTGACGGGGGCTGGCCGGCGGGGCATGAGGCGAGCCGCTGGGCGCGGCGGCCGTTCCTCCCCGCGCTCGGGAGGGTCTTCGCTGCCGGGCGCGAGGCCGCCTTCTCAGCTGTCAGCGGCTCTCTGGTTGCTCGCGGGAACCGGCGCTACTCGTCTCCGTCAGCGCGTTGCCGCCAGCATAGGCGACGCCCCGCCGGCCAAGTCCACTCGGTTTATCGGGCGGCTACGCTCATTGCTGTGTATGTACCACGACATTTCGCTGTTGCCGATCTCGCCCGCATCGCGGAGTTCGTCGACGCCGCGCAGTCGGCGACGCTGGTTACCTTCGACGGCACCCGGCCCATCGCCACGCTGCTGCCAGTGATCTGGGAGCGGCCGACCGCGCTGGCCGAGGGAGCCTGGGGACGGCTGCTCGGTCACATCGCGATCGCGAACGACCAGTGGCAGACGGCGGCGCCCGGCGCCGAGGCGCTGGCGATCGTGACCGGACCGCAGGCTTACATATCGCCGTCCTGGTATGAGAGCAAGACCAGGCACGGCCGGGTCGTGCCGACCTGGAACTACGAGGTCGTGCACCTGACCGGGGCGGTGCGGTTCCACCAGGACGCCGACTGGCTGCGCGACGTGGTCACGCGGCTGACCCGGCGACACGAGTCGGTGCGGGCACAGCCCTGGGCGGTGTCCGACGCCCCGCCGGAGTACATCGACGGTCAGCTTCGGGCGATCGTCGGGGTCGAGCTCACGATTGCCTCTGTCGAGGCCAAGCAGAAACTCAGCCAGAACCGCAGCGAGCAGGACCGGGCCGGGGTGGTCGCCGGCCTGCGGGCCGAAGCCGCAGGTCCGGGACCAGCGGCCATCGCGGACCTGATGGCGGCCCAGCTCGCCGACCAGGACCAGGGATAACTGCCACGGTCCCACAGGTGTAACCAGGGTGCCGCTGGGGAAAAGTGAAGACGGCATCCCGTCCCCCGATTAAGGCTGGCTGGGTCAGGGCGTGCCAACTGCGGAGCGGTTATGCCTCATGAGCCTGCCCTGTGTACGGACGGCCAGTTTGTCGTGAGCAGACAGCGCACCGGGAGGCGGCTCGCCGTGACGCTGTCTGGGCGGCTCGACCTGGACAGCGTGGAAGACCTCGCCGCGTGCACGGACCAGATCTGCCGCAGCGCGGTACGATCGGCCGCCTTCGACGTGACTGCCCTGATCGGCGTCGATGAGGCCGGAGCCCGCACGCTGGCGGCGGCCTTCCGGTGCCTGGCCGCACACGGCGTGGTCGCGCGCGTCCGTGGTGTTGGCGGCGAACTGCAGGCGATGCTAGACCGGCTCGGCCTCACGCTGCCGGCCCGCCCGGCCCACGCGGTAGCCGGTGCCCGGGCCGGCGCCGTCATGGCGCCGCCGTCAGCAGATCTCGTCGGCCCCGGCGTCGCACTCCAGGGGGCAGCTGGCGGACTCGCCATCGGCTACCCCGGCCGCGGCGACAGCAGTCATGATCGCGTGGAGCTGGCTGGCTTGCTCCGGGGTGATCCGGTCGAACAACGACCGCCGGACCTGCTCGACGTGTGATGGCGCGGCCGCGGCGAGCGCGGCGAACCCGGTGTCGGTGAGCCGGGCAATCTGGCCGCGGCGGTCGGCTTCGCAGTCGAGCCGTTCGACCCAGCCACGTTCCTCCAGCCGGGCAACGGCGTGTGACAGTCGGCTCTTGCTGGAGGTCGACGCCTCGGCGAGCTGGCTCATCCGCATCGAGCGATCAGGCGCCTCCGACAGCCGCACCAGGATCTCGTAGTAGCCGAACGGTATCCCCGACTCCCGGCTCAGCTGGCCTTCCACGGTCGGCAGGAGCGTGAACACGCCGACCAGGAACGCCCGCCAGATGCGCTGCTCGTCGGCGGAAAGCCACCGGACCTCGGAATCCCCCGTCACAACCAGGAGTATAGCTGGCATAGCAGGTAGTTGAGCGTTTGACAACCAGTTCATGGCCGTGATAACAAATTGAGTGTTCAACAAAGCTCTTCTCGCACAGGCACACATAGTTCACGCATCGGGAGTGATCACATTGACGGCACAGACCACGGAGACCGCTATTCCGGGCTACGAGGCAGCAACCTGGCAGATCGACCCGGTCCACTCCGAGGTGGGCTTCTCGGTCCGGCACATGATGGTCAGCAAGGTCCGCGGCCGCTTCACGAGGTTCGGCGGCGAGCTGGTCACGGCACCGGACCCGCTGCAGTCCTCGGTCCATGCTGAGATCGACCTCAGCTCCATCGACACCGGCCAGGAGCAGCGGGACAACCACATCAGGTCGGCCGACTTCTTCGAGGTCGAGACCTACCCCACCATGACCTACACGTCGCGGGGCGTCCGGCTCGAAGACGGCGAGTACGTGCTGGACGGAGACCTGACCCTCAAGGGCGTCACCAGGAGCGTGCCGCTGCGGCTGGAGCTCAACGGATTCGGTCCCGACCCCTACGGCGGCTACCGGGCTGGCTTCACCGCGACCGGTGAGATCAACCGGAGCGACTTCAACGTCAGCTTCAACGCGCCGCTGGCCAATGGCGGCGTCGTGGTGGCGGAGAAGGTCCAGCTGCAGCTGGAGATCGAGGCTGTCCGAGCCTGACCTCGGGTCGGGTCCATCTCTTTGATGGCCATGCGGTGAGGGCCGGTGGCAGGCTGCGGAGCGAGCAGCTGCCACCGGCTCGCTCTGTCAGTGCTGGCGCGACCCGGCGCTCGCCGCCCAGCCGGCCAGCAGCTCGGCCTCACGATCCGGCGCCAGCCGGGCGCCCGACCTGACGGGTGCGGGATCCGCAGCCCGGATGTCGGCCACGGTCTGCCGCAGGGGCCGCGGGCTCAGGCCAGCCGCGAAGGCGGCCGCCGGACTCGCGGCGCTCAGGTTGGCGCTCTCGCTATCGCCCTCGGCCCACAGCGGCAGGGCATTGCCGTCGACTCCCTCGGCCACCAGGAACCGACTGTCGACCCAGACCAGTTCGGTGCCCGCCGGTGCAACCTCGGCCGCGATCTCCGCCAGCATCTCGCCGAAGCCGAACGGCGGCGCAGGGCTCGCGGTGTGAAACGTTCCCGTGATGGATCGCTCCAGCAGCGACACGATCCAGCTCGCCTGGTCCCGGGCGTCGATGAGCTGGATCGGATCGTCCGGATCGCCGGGCGCGAGCACCGTGCCGCCCCGCGCCAGCCTGTCCACCCAGTAGATGAACCGGTAGCTCCGGTCGTACGGGCCGATGACGTACGTCGGCCGGATGATGGTGGTGTCCGGCCCGAACAGCTGAGTCGCGGCTTGCTCGCACGCGACCTTCAGGCCGCCGTAGTTCTCGACGGTTATCTCCGTCGCCTCGGGATCGGAGATCTCGGCGAGCGGCGCGGTCTCGTCGAAGTGAGGCGGCACGGCGGCGCTGTAGGCCGACAGGCTCGAGATGAAGACATACCGACCGCCGCGGCCGTCGAGCGCGGCGGCGAGCGAGCGCACTTGGCGGGGGAAGAACCCGCAGACGTCGATCGTGGCGTCGAACCACCGGCCGGCCAGCTCGGACAGGTCCTGGTCGCGGTCGCCCGTGAGGTGCGTGGCCTGCGGGAACAGTTCGGCGCCCGTCTTGCCGCGGTGGAACAGCGTGACCTGGTGTCCGGCGTCCAGCGCCGCCTGCGTGATGTGGCGGCCGACGAACGCCGTGCCGCCGATGATGAGGATACGCATCAGCCGAGCTTGGCCAGGGCGGCGAGCTGGGCGGAGATTACGTCGGCCGACGGGAACGTGAGGCCGACGAGTGTGACGTGCTTCCAGCGCAGGACCCCGTCGGCGTCGATGACGAACACCGACCGGCGCACCCCGGCGCCAAGCAGCGTGATGCCGTAGTGCCGGCTGACGACAAGGCCCTCGTCGGCGAGCAGCGGGAAGGCGAGCTGGTGCTCGCGGGCGAACCGCTCGTGGCTCTCGAGGCCCTGCGGGCTGATCGCCCACACCCGAGCACCGAACCCGGTGAAGCCGTCCAGGTTAGAGGTGTAGGAGCACAGCTGGTTGGTGCACACGGGAGTGTTGTCGCCGGGATAGAACGCCAGCACGATCGGCTGACCACGCTGCTGCGACAGGGTGTACTCGGAAGTGCTGACCTCCGATCCGGTCAGCTCGATGCCGGGCAGCGTGAAGTCAGGGGGTACCTGGCCGATCTCGGGAGTCTTTGCCACCTCGTCAGGCTATGCCGCAGTCCGCTCCGTTGTCGGCCCGGATGGCTAGCACGTCGGTTGTCGACCTGGCCGGAGCCCGATCGTCCGGCCCCTGGCACGCGCCGGAGCCAGCTGCCCGGCAAGCGCCCTGGGCCAGGTCCGCCGCAGGGCCCGAGCCGAAGCTTCTGCCTTGTTCCATTGACCGTCTGCGCGGCCTTGCGGCTATTTGCGAGGCGGGCAAATGACCAACGCGAGTGAAACTTACGCTAACCACGCAGCCAGACCGCGATAAGAGGCATAGTCTCTGCGTCTGTGCAGGCCATGCTGCTCACCGCAGCCGCCGACATCGGCGGCCCGGACGCCTTCGGCCCGTTCTGCCGTCAAGCACGGCACGAGGGCGGTCGGTCTCGGATGGCCCGCTGCGGCACGCTTGCCGGCGGGGATATGGATGGGTAAGCGAGCTCGGCGAAGGATTTCGGAGCCGAAGCTCGCGGCGGCAGCGACGCTTTGTCTTGTCCTCGGCTCGGGAGCATATTTTTTTGCAACGGCGGTGACACCGACTACTCAGGCAGCTGAACTGGGCCACTATTCCGCCACACGCGCAGCGGCCGCGCTCAAGTCGTCCAATTATGCGAGCCAGTCCGGTCCGGGATACTGGTTCGCGCTGACGCCCCAGCCATCTGGCGCTGCATCGCCTGCACCCTCCCGAGCGGGTCCGACACCGTCGAGCGCGCCGACGTCTGAACCACCACCGGTATCATATTCACCCATCTCCTCAACCATTACCTCGGTTCCGACTGGCAACGTGGCCTGTGACTACGGTGACGACACCTGGTCTGGCGACGCGAGCAGCGTTGGCTACTCAGTGACCGACATTCAGTCATCGGACGGCGA
>JASHSZ010000336.1 GCA_030040815.1 Streptosporangiaceae bacterium | reverse complement strand
CTGGACGTAGCCGAGTTCGTCGAGCAGCAGCAGGTCGAGGCGGCCGTAGCGGGCCACGACGCGGGACAGTTGCCGGCTGTCGGCGGCTTCGGCGAGCTCGTTGGCCAGGGCGGCGGTGGTGGCGTAGCGGACCCGGCGTCCTTGTTCGCAGGCTGCCAGCCCTAGGCCGATGAGCAGGTGGGTCTTGCCGGTGCCGGGAGTGATGGCGACAGACTGCAACATCTTCGCGGGGTGCTGCCCTGTCCAGTGCGGGTGACCACACCTGCGCATCCGTTGTTCGGGGAGTTGCTGGCGGCGTCGGGGTTCCGGCGTTTCGCCGGGGTGTTGCATCTGGTGGTTGAGCTGCCTGACGGCAGTCCGGGCACGATCCGGGCTGATGCGACCGATGTGCTCGCGGTCGCCGAGCCGCAGGCGGCCGGGACGGTGCTGGATGCCGCCGGCGTGCGGGAGCTTCGGGTCCTGGTGACTGCGATGAGTGATGCCGGGTCGCTGCGGCCGCGGCGCAGAAGCAGCAAATAGGTTCGACCTGCCCTTGTTCGCGCCAACGACTTCGGGAAGGTGAACCTATTTGCTTGCCATGAGATTAGCTGCTGTCCCTGTTCAGCTGGCGCTGCCGCTGCCGGACGTCGCTGGTCCGGATCTGCGGTGGCAGGAGCTGCCGGAGGCGACCCGGCTGCAGGTGCTTGCGCTGCTGGCCCGGCTGATCGCCCGCAGTGTCCTGGCCGGGCAGGAGGCTGGCGGTGAGTGAGCGGGCCGGTGTGCTGGTGCCGGGCAAGATCGGCGCGGTGCACCTGGGCCGGGATGCGTATGTGTATGTCCGCCAGTCCACGCTGACCCAGGTGCGGGAGCATACCGAGAGCCTGGTCCGCCAGTATGAGCTGCGGGAGCGGGCGGTGGCGCTGGGCTGGGACGCTCATCAGGTCCGGGTTATCGACGCTGATCTGGGCCGCTCGGGTGCTGAGGCGACAGCGCGGGAAGGGTTCAAGGACCTGGTCGCTGATGTCGGCCTGGGCCGGGCCGGGATCGTGTTGGGCATCGAGGTGTCCCGGCTGGCACGCAACAACGCTGACTGGTATCAGCTGCTGGATTTGTGCGCGCTGACCGACACGCTGATCGGCGACGCTGACGGTGTCTATCATCCGGGCGATTTCAATGACCGGCTCGTGCTCGGCCTGAAGGGCACGATGAGCGAGGCTGAGCTGCACCTGATCCGGTCCCGGCTGACCGCCGGGCTGCGGCACAAGGCTGCCCGCGGCGAGCTGCGCCAGTGGCTGCCGGTCGGGTTCGACTACGACGAGAACGACGCGATTGTCATCACCGCGGACGAGGCAGTCGCGGAAGCGATCGCGACGGTGTTCCGCCGGTTCGCCGAGCTGGGATCGGCCCGTCAGGTGCTGCTGTCGCTGCGCGGTGACGGGCTGCTGCTGCCCCGCCGGCCGGCCCGCACCGGCGGCCGGGTGCACTGGCAGGCAGCGACCTACCCGGCCGTGCATGACCTGCTCACCAATCCGGTTTATGCCGGCGCATTCGTGTTCGGCCGGACCCGCACCGAGAAGCGCATTGATCCGGCCGGGCGGGTCATACCCCGCACGGTCGCGCTGCCCCGCGACCAGTGGGAGGTGCTGATCCCCGGCCACCACGCCGGGTTCATCAGCTGGGATGCCTTCGAGGCGAACACCGTGGTGCTGCGGGCGAACTGGCGGCCGCCGCGCGGGCTGGGCGGTGGCGCTGCGCGGGAAGGGTCGGCGCTGCTGCAGGGCAGGATCCGCTGCGGCAAGTGCGGCCGGATGATGCAGACCGGCTACTCCGGCGTGAAAGGCAACTGCCCCCGCTATGTATGCGCCCGCGCCAAGCAGCTGTATGGCGGGGAGAAAGGCTGCCAGAGCATCGGCGGGCGCCGCCTGGAGCAGCGGGTCCTGGACGAGGTGTTCACTGTGCTCGCCCCGGCTGCGCTGACCGCTACCGGCCGGGCTCTCGCCGACGCCGAGCAGGCACACGCTGCCACTTTGAAGGCGTTCGAGTTCACCGCTGAGCGGGCCCGTTACGAAGCCGGCCGGGCCCGCCGCCAGTACGACGCAGTCGAGCCGGAGAACCGGCTCGTCGCCCGCACCCTGGAACGCGCACTGGAGAGCAAGCTCGCCGCGCAGCGCCAGGCAGAGCGTGACCTGCTCGCCCAGCGGGCCCGCCGACCGGCGCAGCTCACCGAAGCTGAGCTGGCGTGGCTGACCCGCGCGGGCGCCGACGTGCGGGCAGTCTTCAACGCGCCCGGCACGACGTTCCGCGAACGCAAGCAGCTACTGCGTGCGATCCTCACCGAGGTCGTCGTCACCGTCGACGCCACCGCCCGTGCCGCCGCGGTCGCGATCGTCTGGCAGGGCGGCGCGCGGACCGAGCTGACCATGACGATGACCAAGATCGGCGGGCATTTCCAGACCACCAGCGAGGACACTGTCGAGCTGATCCGCCGCCTCGCCGTGCACTATGACGACACCACGATCGCGCTGATCCTCGGCCGCCAGCACCGCAAGACCGGCACCGGCTTGCCGTTCACCAGAAGCAGGGTCAAGACTCTGAGGGTTTCCCGCGGCATCCCCGCCTTCCAGCCCGAGACTGTCGGACCTGGCAGCGAGGATGTCGTGGTGGTCACCGTCGCCGAGGCCGAGCGGCTCCTCGGGGTCGGCAAGGTCACTATCTACCGGTGGCTGCGCGACGGGTTCATCACCGGCGAGCAGCTGACCCCGAACGCGCCCTGGCGGATCCGGATCGACCAGACGGTTCGCGACCGCGTCGTCCCTCAGGTCCCCGACGGCTGGGTCGGCCTGGATCAGGCCGCCGCGATTCTCGGCGTCGCCCGGCAGACGGTGTTGCATAAGGTCCAGCGTGGTGAGCTCGCGGCTGTCCACGTCAACCGCGGCCGCAGGAAAGGCCTGCGTATCAACGTCAGCCCCGGCCAGGCTGGACTGTTCGACCAGCCCCGATGAAAGGCATGCGCAGTGTTAAACAGTTCCGGGCGGGCCGAGGAACACCACGTTGTCGCGGGCGGTGACGAAGTCCAGGGTGCCCAGGTGCGCGATCGTCTCGCGCTTGAGGCCACGGGCGTGGTCGAAGTCGAACTCTTCCAGGGACTTGCGGGCGGGGAACCGGGCAGCGCGGATGCGGCCTTCGCCGCCGTGGCTCTCGCGGGCAGACACCTCACGCTGCAGGCACGCGACGAGGAACTCCTCATGCGTCCAGGACTCGGCGCGGGCCCGGTCAGCCAGCCGGTCCACCGACTCGCGCAGCGTCGGCGCTTTCAGGGCCCGGGTGAGGAATGCGATCTCGGTCGCGGTGTCCCTGGCCGTCTTGGCCGCGGCGGTCACGCGACACCGCCGTCGATGCCGAGCGCGGTGTCGTAGTCGGCCAGTGCCCGGACCTCAACCTCAGGCTCCGGCGCCGGCCGCAGCACCCCGATCCGGTCGCGGCGCAGCAGTCTCGCGGCCGCGACGTGCTCGGGGTCGCTGATTGTCTGGTGCCTGGCCCAGACCCGCTCGTGATCGGCCACGGTCTTGCCGTCACA
>JASHSZ010000335.1 GCA_030040815.1 Streptosporangiaceae bacterium | reverse complement strand
CATACGGTGACCATGGCGAAGCCAACCAGCCTCTTCACCCCGCCGGACAGGCTGACGCCGCGCTTGTTCCGCCATTCACCGAGGTCAAGCGCATCGATCAGGTTGTCAGCCCGACGCGCTACCGCCGCCGGATCGCCGCCCCGGACCCGGCCGCACAGAACGATTGCCTCCCTGGCACCGAAGGAGTCAATCGGCACCTGCGCTTGCGGCAAGTACGAGCAGAGCTGTCGTGCCGCGGAGGGATCTTGAACAAGGTCGTCCTGACCCAACATGATCCGGCCCGACGTCGGCTTCAGCAGTCCGATCACTTGCTTGACCAACGTTGTCTTCCCGGCACCGTTCGGCCCGAGTAACCCGTACACCTCTCCGGGCTCTACGTGCAGGCAGATCGCATCGTTCGCGCGAATGCCATTGCGGTAGACCTTGGTAAGGCCATCGACGCGAAGCGTCCAGTCGGCCGCGGCCCCAGTGCGAATGCGGGCGGCCTGGTGATGCAGGTCCGCACTCGCCATCGTGAGCTTCTCTCATCGACTTGCCGCACTTTTGCTCCCCCCAGTGTTCGGGAGCACGGCGCCGGCGAGGAGTGACGATGGTACTGGCGGCGCGGGACTGAAGTCACCTGCAGCCTTGACAGGGCTTATCGGTCAGAGAAACGCGCTGAATCCTCGGCTCCCTGCGAGGATCGCTGCATGGCTGAGGCGAATCCGAGCTTGACCACCATCCGCTGCCGCAGCAATCTGACGGCCAGGTATCAATACACGGTGGTGGGTCAGCAGCCCGAAGTCATCACCACGCAGATGGCGGCACAGTCCCAGAACGCTCCAGCCCAGGCACGCGAAGGCCGCTGCCAGTCCCGGCCTGCAGGCCTGCCAGCAATTCGTTCAAACTCCGGCACCTCGGCATGACCATCGGGAGTTGGCGCCACACAATCGCCTGATCTGTGCGCCTGGACTGGTGAGCTTCGAGGAGTCGCCAGCCGTCCCGAAGATCGGGTAAGCGTGCGTTTTGTCATCGGCCTCGCGTCGTCGACTCCCGCCCGCACCAGGCCTTGCGCGTCGAACGGATAAATGTGCGCTGCCGCCATCCTCTGCCAACTCTCGCACATGCCGCGGACCGCGTGTGCCGCGCGTAGCGGGGAGTTACAGAACGCCGAATTTTTGCTTGCGGCGGCTGCATTGATCGTTCGGTTGTGCCCGCGCAGATCGCCCAGCCATGGCGCGGCCGGAGGACGGAGTGGCGTTTCATGTCAGTTCGCGTCAGCGCACGCAGTTGCCGCTTGCAATTCGCTGAGTGTTCGGCGTGCGACTTCGCTGAACTCGTCGCCGTCGGTCACATCGCTCCAGCGCTCATAGGCGATCTTCAAGGTGAGCGCGCCCAGCTCCGCGGCCACACGCGCGATCAGGTCGGGAACGCCGCGCTGCTTGAGTGCGCCGGTCATGGAGACGACGAGCGCGAGTCCTTTCAGCGCCTCGCGCTCTTGCAGCTCCGGGTTGGCCGCGATCACCGCCCGCCTGCGGGCGCTGAATTCACGCAGACCCGGTCTGAACGCCTCCCGGCCGACCACGTCCAGCGCATGACCGATCGCTTCGAGCGGGGTAGCCGTGGCCGGCGCAGCGGCTATCCCCCCGGCCAGTAGCCGGGTCATCGTCTCCCCGCCGAAGAGCACTTCCCGCTTGTCGGCGAAGTGCCGGAAGAAGGTGCTCTTCGTCAGCCCCGCGCGCTCAGCGATCTCAATGACTGTCGTGTTCTCATAGCCCCGCTCTGCGAACAGATCGAGCGCAGCCAGAACGAGTCGTTCCGATGCGTTCGGCTGCCAGCGGGCCACGCGAAAAGTGTACGGGACTTGGTCCCGTCAATCCGTGTATACTGACGGTACCAAGTCCCATCACCTCCCTGATAACTGGAGGTCGCCATGAGCCGCGCCGTCATTTATGAGACGTTCGGAGGTCCCGAGGTACTGGAGCTGAGAGACGTTCCGGAGCCGCACGCCGGCCCAGGCGAGGTGCGCGTCCGCGTGGCAGCCGCTGGCCTGAACCCGATGGACTGGGGCATCTCCTCGATCCCCGAGGCGGCGGCGATGTTCGGCGTCACCGTGCCGTCCGGCTTCGGGTACGACTTTGCCGGCATCATCGATGAGACCGGATCCGGCGCCGATGGTTTCGCCGTGGGTGATCGCGTCTACGGAGGCGCGATGGGCAAGGCGGCCGCTGACTTCCTGGTCATGAAGACTCCAGCTCCAGCGCCCGGCGCGCTATTTCACACGCCTGACGGCATTAGCGACGAGGTGGCGGCTACGCTTCCGGTGGCCGGCCTCACAGCTGCCGCCGCCCTGGTGGCGATCGGCCTGCGGTCCGGTGACACCGTCCTGGTCGGCGGCGCCGCCGGCGGCGTGGGCGTGTTCGCCGTCCAGCTCGCCAAGCTCGCCGGCGCGACCGTGATCGGGACCGCCTCGCAGAGCACCTTCGAGTTCCTGCGGCAGCTGGGCGCCGAGGCTGTCGCATACGGCCCGGGGCTCGCAGACCGGGTGCGGACGCTGGCTCCCGACGGCGTTACAGCCGCGACGGACCTGTTCGGCACCGAGACGGCCGAGACCGCGCTCGCGCTCGGGGTACCGCCCGAGCGGATCTCTACGATCGCCGCAGGCCCGAACCCTCCCGGCGGCGTGCGCGCGACCTGGGGCAGCGAAGCCGGACCGGCCGACCTAGAACGGATCACCGACGCGATCCTGGTCGGCAAGATCACCGTGCCCATCGCTGCGACCTTCCCGATCGAGAAGATCCGCGACGCCGTGGCATTGCAGGCCGGACGACACGTCCATGGCAAGATCGTGATCACGCTGTGACCAAAGACCACGCGGTATCCGAACAGATCGATCTATCGGTTGTCTAGCGCGCATCCCCGCAGCACATAACCCGCCCCGACCGGCGGGTCGGCGCGCGGTTGTCACGAACGCAGGACGTCGGCTACACGGCGGTCCCGGGGCTACCGTCCAGCGGACAGCCGGCCGGGCTGTCTTTTTATACATCGCCGCCTACGTCGAGAACTCATTATTCTGCCGCCCTCGGGATACAACACCCCGGCAGACCCACCAGCCGATCATGGCTCTCACCTTCCGCGCCTCAGGCAACTCGCACGACGACAGCGCCCGCCCGGTGCGGAGTGGCCAGACGCGGTAGCTAGTTCGCTCCCAAACTAGGCACCGCATATTCTGCCGGCCTACCCACGTGTGGCAATCAAGTCCGTTGCTGGGCGCAACGCCGGATCGTGACAGTGGCGGGCTGAGGTGCAGGCCGCGCGCCCGCTCGTGCCGAGTAGCGGAAGTTGGCTGAGTGCATGGTTATGGGATCTCGCGCATGACTAGTCGACCTTCGGCACGTAACCGTCGGGCCCGTCTGGACCGCAACCACGGCATCGTCGCCGACTATCCGATGCCGCCGAACGCCGACTCGGCGCGGCTGATATCTGCATCGGGCGCTCAGAAGGTCGCGTGCAGATGGTCCTGTTCTGGCTCGGCTTGTGCTGCGTGCTTGTCGGTTTGTCAGCCGCGCGCAGATCCGCTACCGGCAAACGACAAGCTCCCAGCTCGGCAACTGCACCTACGCGTGTCGGCTCAGCGTCCGGGGATTCGGCTGCCGGCTTCGGCGGCGGGGGCGGTGGCCGCATCCTGTTGTGACCTGGCCAGGATTTTCTGCAGGGCCGCCACGTGCTCCTCGAATGCCTGACGGCCGGCTGTGCTGAGGCTGGCTGAGGTGCGCGGCCGCTTGCCGACGAATCTCCTGTGGATTTCGATGTAGCCGGCCGACTCGAGGGTGGACAGCTGCTTGGACAGCGCGGAGTCGGAGAGGCCGAGTTCGTCGCGGATGTACTGGAAGTCGGCCCACTGGGCCGCCGCGAGCAGCGAGACGATCTCCAGCCGGGTCGGCGCGTGGATCAGCTCGTCGAAGCCGGCCGTGCTCACCGGGTGCCTCCCTGGTTGGTGC
>JASHSZ010000334.1 GCA_030040815.1 Streptosporangiaceae bacterium | reverse complement strand
AGCGCGTCGAGATCGGCCGACTCCCACGCGCGGGCGAACAAGGCCACGATCGCTTCTTCGGCGGGCGAGCTTGCGGCGGGCGCCGGCTGATGACCGGCGGCTGGCTGCCGGCGCTGCAGGCTAGCGCGGGCTCGCTTGAGGGCGCTGTTGACCGACTGCACGCTCACCTCCAGCATCTCGGCCACCTCGCTGGCGTGAAATCCGAGGACGTCGCGCAAGATGAGGACGGCGAGCTGGCGCGGCGGAAGCACCTGCAGGGCGGCCACGAAGGCCAGCGAGATGGCTTCGCTCTGCTCGTAGCGGGCCTCCGGCCCGAGCGGCCAGTCGACGGCGCCCTCGAGGAACGCGTCAGGAAACGGCTGCAGCCAGACGGCCTCGTCGCGCGGCGTCGGCACGGGCGCTTCGAAGTGCGACACATCCCACTCCCTGGCCGGGCGCCGGCTCGCTGCGCGGCGCGCGTTGAGACATCGGTTGGTGGCGATCTTGTACAGCCAGGTGCGCAGCGACGCGCGTTCCTCAGTGAACCCGCCGATGCCTTGCCAGGCGGCCAGCATCGTCTCCTGAACGGTGTCCTCGGCGTCCTGGAAGGATCCGAGCATCCGGTAGCAGTGCACCTGCAGCTCTCGCCGGTGGGACTCGGCCAGCTCCCGGAATGCCTCTCCATCCCCTGCCCGCGCGCGTGAGAGCAGATCGCCTGTCACCATCCTGCGCTCCTTCCTTCGGCACCACGTCCTACCTCCGCCCGGTATATACACCGCCCGCGCCGCGAACTGGGCGGCTCCCAGGCGCCCAGTTTCCGAGTGCCGCGGTGTATGCACTACCGATCGCCCGGACGATCCGCCCACCGGATCGTGCCGCAGCAGCCGGAAACGACCCTGGAAGGTTGACGATGGAATCGTCGGCATCGGCCGGGCGTGGCGTCCGCCGTTCTCGATCCGCGCCGCTGGTGGGCGCCGTGACTCGGCGATATCTAGCGAGAGGCTGGCGGACGGACCTGCCCCGACTGGTCCTTTTCTTGCAGGCAGGGAATGCGGTCAGCTTCTTCGGCTATGGGCTGATCCTCCCGTTCGAGATCATCTACCTGCACCAGATCCGCGGCTTCGCGACGGCCACCGCGGGTTTCGTGCTCGCCACGATCCTGGGCACGGCCACCCTCGTGACACCTCCCTCGGGAGCCCTGCTCGATCACTTTCGCCCCAAGCCGATCCTGATCGCCGGCAATCTTACGAGCGCGCTCGGCTATGCCGGCTTTGCGTTCGTCGACCGGCCGTGGCAGGCGTTCGCTTGCGCGGTCGTCGGCGGTGCCGGGGTCGGCGCGGCCCGCACCGCGAACCAGACGCTGCTCATCACCCTGGTAACGCCAGAGCAACGCGCTGCCTCGTTCGCGCTCGGGCGCGTCGCGTCCAACCTCGGCCTCGGTAGCGGCTCGATGGTCGCGGGCTTCATCGTCGCGACGGCACAGCACCTGCGATCGTTTCAAGCGCTCTACCTGTTCGATGCGATCACCTACGTCGCGCTCGCGCTGGTCGTACTGGCGATTGTGCCGAATCGACGCGCCGCAGCGGCGCACGCTGCCGCCGTGGGACGAGGATTCCAGGCGGTCGCCCGCGATCGCAGATTCCTGATCGTCATTGCCGTGAACCTCGTCCTCATCATCGTCGGCTACACGCTGTTCTCGAACATCCTGCCGCCGTTTGTGAAAGCACAGGCGCGCGTAGGACCCGGTGAGATCGGGATCATCTTTCTCTTCAACACGTTTTTCATAGTGATCGCGCAGCTCCCCGCGACGCGCGTCGTCCAGCGGATGCGCCGAGCACATGCATTCGCCGCGACGAGCGCGCTCTTTGCGATTGCGCTCCTCGGCGTCTTGCCGGCGACGCTGATTCACTCGGAACTCGGGGCCACCGCGCTCCTGGCCGGCGTCGCAACCGTGTTCGCTATCGGCGAGTGCGTCCACGCCGTCGTCCTCGGCCCGCTCGTCGCCGACCTCGCTCCGCCGCATCTCCTCGGCCGCTACATCTCGCTGTACAGCCTGATGGCGACCGGAGGCCTCGCGCTCGGTCCGGCCATCGGTGGCGCAGTGCTCGCGACCTCGCCCGACGCCGTCTGGTGGGGCGGCGCCCTCATCGCCGCAGTGATCGGAGCGGGCTTTCTCCTCTCCGGCGATCGCATCCCCGAGCCGCTGGCCGCGACCGCCTCGAACGCGGCGCCCGCCGACACCGCGGCCGACACCGCATGACGCTCGCCGTCATCGCCGCCACCCCAAGGAACAAACATCATCATGGACCACCAAATGTTGCAGCACCGGTTCGCAGCCCTCACCACAGCTCACGTGGCCGACGCCTGCATACGCGCCCGAACCCCAGTGCGTTGCGCTTCTGCGCTCTTGCGTGGCGTGGTGCCTGGCAGCCGCCTGGCCGGTCGTGTCTGTCCCGCCAGGCATGCCGGCAGCGTCGATGTCTTCCTGGAGGCATTCGAAACTGCAGCACCGGGCGACGTGCTGGTAGTCGACAACGGCGGGCGCCTGGATGAAGCATGCGCCGGTGACCTGGTGGCTCTCAAGGCCCAGGCAGCCGGTATGGAAGGCATAGTGATCTGGGGACTGCATCGCGACACCGCTGAGATACGGGCGATCGGGCTGCCGGTCTTCAGCCTCGGAGCGATCCCCACTGGCCCCCTCCGGCTCGACGCCCGCGCGCATGACGCGCTGGCGTCCGCCGTCGTCGGGGACTGGGCAGTGAGCCGCGAGGATCTGGTCCTCGGCGACGAGGACGGCGTCCTCTTCCTGCCCAGCCCGCAGGCCGAGGAGATCTTCACGCTGGCCGAGACGATCAGCGACACCGAGCGGTGCCAATCTGAACGGATCCGGGCCGGTGTCTCACTGCGCAGCCAGGTACAGTTCCGTGCCTACCTTGCGAAGCGCGGGAAAACGCCCTCCCTAAGCTTCCGTGAGCATCTGCGCACCGTGGGCGGGGCTGTAGAGGAATAAGCCTTCTACAGGCCGGCCGTGGACCTGCTCGGCACCGGCGACGGGGCCGCCGTTCATGGCACTCCCTGCTGTGGCAGCAGTGGGTCGCCGCACTCGGCCGCTGTGATCACAAGACCGGTCGGTTCCTGCTAACCCGGATCGCTTGACCAAGCGTCCGCACCGCTCATGACGGCCGTGCTGGCGGGCGATGTCTGCCCCCGAGGGTATCGAGCCGTCGTCGGCCTTATGGTCCTGAGCCCATCGCCAGGCATCGGCCTGCAGCGCCAGCCCAGCCGTTGCACAGTGAGCGCGACCCGCGCTGACAGGTGGCGCCGGGGCGCGCACCCGATTGTCGTCCGGCGGACCCACCAGTCCGAACGCCGGGTCACCAGGCGGCTCCGAGCGCGAACTCACCTGTCAGCACGCATTGGCTTTTGGGTACGCTCCTCCCTCGGACACACAATCAAGACCGTCCGGCCGCAGGTCACGAGCTTGCGGCCCTTGTCATTCTGTCGCGAAACGACGCCGTGGTATCCGCGTGATACCCGAGTCATCGCTTCGCCTGCTGAACCGCGCGGGCGAACCGCGCCGCGGCCCGCCCGACTGTCACCCTGACGGTCTACGCTCACGTCCTGCCTGGCAGTCAGAAGCAACTGGGAGACCATCGGGACGTAATCCTGTGCTGCCGAGGGTCCCGCGACCGACGTGGCGGGACCCTCGGCTTGCACAGACGGGCTGAGCGTCAGCCTGCGGAGCCTGGTCATCTTGGCGGCAAGCCGTCGAGTGACTCGGTGAGTCGGCGTCACTGAGTGTGGCGGCTATTGCCGTGGGGTCCGTTCTGCGGGCGAACGCACCCCTGAGCACGCATGGGCTTTTTTGATGCGCTCCTCCCTAGCCAATGCAGCGACGTCGAAGATCATCAGGGCAGCTCTTGACTAGGTAGTGGCGGTCCTGCAGACGAGGGCTGGATGTGCCGGAGTACCTCGGGGCAGCGCTCCGAAGCCGTACTGGGACATTCATGTGCTGGTGCTACCGGAGCCGGGACAGGCATCGGTAAGACGGCGGCGTCACAGATCGCGCCCAGACTGCCGATCTGGGCGTGCAGTCCACGCCGCCATGCCACGCGGAACGCCGCGGGGCTAGTCCGTCGCCTGAGCGATTCCAGCCGCGCTGCGAAAATCGCCGACATACCAGCGCTGCCGCCGGCATTCTGCGCGGCGGCTAGCAGCGTGATTGCGGTAAGCGGATGCTGGACTTCGAAGAGCACCGCGAGGCGCTCGAGGGCCAGCGGGACAGTCCGGCCGTGCGCACCGGTGGACGCAATCTCAAGCGTCTGACGCAGCAGCCGCATCTCCTGGTCTGGGCGCTGCCGGTCGTGCTCAATCTCGGCCAGGAACAGCAGCATTCCCGAGAAGCAGCGCTGGTCGGCGACGCGCCGGAAGACGTCCAGGCAGTCGTGTGCGACGTCAGAAGCTCGCCCCGCATTGCCGCTGCGGTAGTCGATGAGGGCAAGGACGCTGCGAGCGTGGGCCTGCTGGTGTTCGCTGCCCAGCTCGGTGAAGACAGCGAGCGCATCCAGGGCAATCCCGCGCGCCTGCTGGGGCTCCCCGAGGTCACGAGCCAGGGTGGATGCCAGCAGATAGGCGCAGTTCGCCGCCTGCAGGCGATCGCCCTCCAGCTCGAACAGGCGGCGCCCCTCAGCCAGCATCTGGAGTGAATCACGAGGTGCCTGCAGCAGCGCCAGCACGCGCATCGCGTTCGCGGACTGCCACCCCTGCCCGGTACGGGTGAAGTATTCGATGGCGCGCTGGACACGACCGGTCTCAGTTTCGTGCGGAGCCAGAGCGAAGGCATCGGCTTCGCCCCGGCACACTGCCGCGCGGGCTGCCAGCTGCTCATCCCCGATCTGGCGGGCGAGTTCATCGGCCTCGGCCGCGAGCTCGGTGAGCCGAGGGGAATCCCACGGAGCAATCAGAATTGCTGCCGTCATCAGGGCTTCCGCTTTCAGTGCAGAACGTTCCACGCTCAGGCCGAGCGCTTTCTCGCTCCAGGAGATGCCCTGATGACGCTGGTCCGTGTCTTCCCAGTACCGTCTGAGGCCGTTAACCAGCCGGAGCGCGATCTGCGGCTCGTAAGCAACGGACCAGTCCAGAGCTTCGTCAAGATTCGGCTGATCTGCGCGCAGCCTGACGATCCATGCGGCCGCGTCCCTCCCGCGCAGATGGCATTCCGCTCGCTCGACCAGAGCGAGATAGTGCCCAGCGTGCAGGTACCGCAGCCCAGGCTCGGCTCCGGGCGGCAGTTTTTCGCGTGCGTAGTCACGCAGTGTCTCCAGCAGCCGATAGCGGTTGACTGGCCCAGCCGTCACCGTCATTACGAGCGAGCGGTCAACAAGGCGCGCGAAGGTCTCCATGACCGGCGCAGTCGCCAGTTCGATGCACCCGCCGCAGATGTCTTCCACAGCATCGAACGCGAACGTGCCAGTGAAGACGGACAGGGCGGCAAACAGCGAGCGCTCCGGCCGAGACAGCGCCTCGAAGCTCGTGTCGACCGCACCCCGCAATGTCCGGTGCCGGTCAGGCCGGCCAGAAGCATGTGCGGACAGAAGGGACAGGCGATCGCGCATACCGGTGACCAGCTGCGCGGGAGTGAAGGTGCGCAGCCGACCGGCCATCAGCTCCAGCGCGAGCGGCAATCCGTCCATGCTGCGGCACAGCCGCGCGACCGCCTCGGCGTTCTTCTCGGTGACCGAAAATGTAGCTCCGGAACTCCGCGCCCGGTCGACCAGCAGCTGAACGGCATCGCAGGCAACGACTGACGGGGCGTCTGCAACTCCCTGGGCCGGGACTGTCAGCGGCTGGACCGTGAAAACCGTCTCCTCTCCAATCAGGTTCAGCGGCTCCCGGCTCGTCGCTACCACCCGGCTGCCTGGCCAGCTTCCGAGCAGAGTCCCGAGGGCTGTGACGACCGCCCTCAGAGCCTGCTCGCAGTTGTCCATGATCAGCAGGACGGGCCAGTCGCCGCTGTTCTGAGCCAGGCCATCGAGAGCCGCGCGGCCCGGTGGTGGCGAGATGCTGAGTGCCGTGAGCAAGCACTCGGCCACCTCGCCGTCATGGCGAGCTGCCGCCAGGTCAGCAAATCGGACATCGGTCGTGCCGACTGTTGCGACGCGAGCTGCGAGCTCGATCGCCAGCCGAGTCTTGCCCACTCCGGCCGGTCCGGTGAGCGTGATCAGGCGATGGCTGTCCAGCATGGCGAGCAGCCGGGCGAGCTCGTCGGATCGGCCGATGAAGCTGCCGAACGCCGGCTGGAGGGCACCATTTCTGTTGTTCACGGCCGACGCACGCACCAGAGCAGCGCCGCGGACACCCAGCTCGCGACGATTTTCTGCCGCCAGCTTCACCAGCAGGGCCGATACATGGCTTTCCACCGTGCGCACGGAAATGCCGAGCCGGCCAGCGATCTCGCGGTTGGTCAGCCGGTAGCTGACATAGCGAAGTACTTCGAACTCGCGCGCCGTTACCGGCGGATCCGGCATTGCGGGCGGCCCTGGCCCGTCCCACGCCATACCCGGATTGTAGGCAGGCGGCCCTCGCGTCACCAGGGCGATCGGCTCGGCTGCCCGCCCGGAGACACGGAGACCGGATCCGTGGAAACCACGGAAGACAGGACGCGGCTGACAGGGCGACGATTGACGCCAGGGAGTGCGCACACGCGAAGACGCAGACCAGACAGCAACCTGCCGTCCGCGAGCCGAGAGGAAGCAACAATGGATTACAGCCCGACACCGCTGCTCCGTGGCCAGCGCGTAGCGTTGCGACTTGTACGCGAGGCAGATCTGGCCCGGCTTTATGAGACCCTTCAGGATCTAGACAGCCGGGGCGACCATTACCCGCTCTTCGTGCCCTCGGAGCCGGCGTTCAAGAAAGAATTCCAGGAGACCGGATTCTGGACGCCGCAGAAAGGCACGCTCCTCATGATAGATAGCGAGAATCAGGTCGCTGGACGCATTCTCTACTATCCAACAGTTCCTTATCTCAGCGAGCTGGAAATCGGTTATCACCTGTTCGATTCTGCCCAGGCCGGCAAGGGCCTCACCAGCGAGGCGCTGCAGCTTCTCACGCACTATCTGTTTGCCCTGCTCCCAGTGAACCGGCTTCGGCTGATAATTCACGGAAAGAACGCCGCCTCGCTGCGCATAGCCGAGAAGTGCGGGTACCTGAGCGAAGGCACCGCCCGCGGCGCCTGGTTCCACAACGGGGAGTACCACGATGTCATGGTGTACGCGCGCATCCGCGGACAGGAGGAATCGAACGAACGCGCGTGAGGCAGATCGTTTAGCGGTTGCCGTGCACGCCGATTGTTGCTGCGATCGTGTTCAAACCGGATACCTCGTGGCGGACAGCGCGGCCGCCAGGCGGCTACGACCCGACCTATGACTGTTGGCTCGGCGACGTCGACATTAGCTGCCAGGCTCGCAGCGCTCCCAGCCACGATCAGCGCCCACTGCATTAAGCAGCCTCGCGCGCCGCTGCGCGAGTCGGCCAACAGCGTGGTCGACGCCCCGACGATCATCTCGTCTATCGACAGCGGTGTCTGCGCAGCGACCCAGCCCGGCTGGCCGTGCAGCTCGACAAGCAGGTGGATGCGCAGACAGGAGGCGGTCCCGGTGATCAGTGCCAGCATCCCCACGCAGGCGACCGTGGTCCACCTGATCCATCGATCCGCCCGCCCGCTCAGCGTGCGCCTACCAGCGCCGACTCACCCGTCACCACGCGTTGGCCACGGCGCTCCCCCTGGGACCACGTTCACGCAGATAGGCGGCTAGTAATCCGCACCAGGACACATCGGTGAGGCTGTCCTGACGCTTGCGACCGCGAAATCGTGCCCTGGCCGCTCTTATGAGCCTGGCGAACTGCTACAGGTCCTGCAGTGCCGAGGTCATGAGCGCTGCCGAGTCATCTTGCGACAGCGCCACGGTCTGGAGATGGCGGAAGAGCATGTTGTACGTGCAGACCTCCGGCGTGTCCTCAATCCACATCGTGCCGGTCGGGTACCTGATGCAGACCACATCGGGATCGGCTCGGTCGGGAAAGGCCAGGATGGCGAACGGCAGGTCGCTGAGGATCGGCGCGCCGATGGTGAACGGGATGATCTGCAGGAACATCTCGGACTCGGCGCTCAGGCTGACCAGATGCTCTAACTGCGCGCGCATGACGTCCGGGCCGCCGACCTGACGCCGCAGAGCAGCCTCATCCAGCACCACCCGCAGTCGCGGCCGTCGTAACTTCGCCTGCTGCTGACGCTCCAGCCGGTATGCGATGGACCGCTCGTCGCCCGGACGCGGGATGCCCTGCGAGTTTGCCGCGGCCACCGTGCGCGCGTACTCCTCGGTCTGCAGCAAGCCGGGAAGGCGGCTGCCCCGGTACACCCGGATCTCGGAGGCAGCGCTCTCCATTCCGAGGTATGTCGCCAGGTGCGGCTCCACGCTGTCGCCGTAGGCCTGCCACCAGCCCTGCTGCCGGGACTCGCGGGCCAGCTGGATCAGGCTGTCACGCTGATCGTCTGGCACGCCGTAGATCTGGAGCAGGTCGCGGACGTCACGCGGGGACACCGAAACGCGCCCAGTCTCGATCCGGCTGATCTTCGAAGCCGAGCAGTCAAGCCGCGCGGCGGCCTCGTCACACGTTAGATGGGCGGCCTCGCGCAGGCGCCGCAACTCGGCAGCGAGGCGCCGGCGCCGGACCATCGGAGACCTCTTTCGCCGCAGGTCACGATGCAAGACATGTTAATGACCAGCCCCGCCGACCTGCTGGGTAACGGTTGGCCACTGTGCGCAGCAGGGTAGCGCGCCCTAACATGCGTCTCTCGCACTGCGGATCTGCTGTGACCGCGCCGCGTCGCGGGTGTCGGTCGCCTGTCGATTAACTCGCCGTTAAGAGGTAAAGCCGCATGTGGCGGCAACCGCGATGGCCGAGTCCTCCCGGTTGCTGGCCGCCGGGAAGCCCGGCCGCTCGAAGTCGGTCATGTAGACATACGCCGCGTCAGCGGGCGTCGTAGCGGCATTCAGCGCCGGCAGGAACTCGCTCAGGTTGTCGTTAAATACCAGCAGGCCCGCCAACTGAGTCTGCAGGTCCGCGCTGGGGTCCCCGGTGATGTAGCCACTCGGCAGCGGGGTCCAGCCGATCAGACCGCCGGCGGCCGCATCGCCCGACTCTGGGTTGCCCCCGGACTCCTGATAGATGTTGCCAGCAATGCCTGCCGCCGCTATTGATGTATAGCCGTTCCCGACCAGGAAGTTCACGATGGTCACGTAGTTAAGGGGCAGCAGATCGGTCCCGCCGACAGCCGATGAGACGCATTGCATGAAGGTTGGGCTGCTCATCTTCGGCCGACTCGTCACGCTGAATGCGTTGGTCGCCGCGACCTCCTGAACCACCTCCTGGCGCTCCAACTCCAAGCTGACGCCCACGCCGCCTGTTTGCACCTCGGCCATAGCCACACCGAGCGGGTCGGTCGACGAGCCGGGCCTGCCGGTGATGACCACGAGCGCAGTGGCCACTACGGCCACTGTTGCCGCCGACGCAGCAACCAGAAATTCACCCACTCGGCTGCGCCTGGGGCGCTGCGTTCGTGGCCGCCTCCGCTGCTGTGACAATGCGGTCCTTCCCTGGGCCGAGCGCCGCCGGGCCCGCAGCCCTGAGCGCTGACCGCTGCGGTGCGGGGCAGCGAGTCGCAGTGACAGTCGGCCCGAGTGCCGGCCTGAGCGCGCGTTTGTGACGCCGGGTTCGGTTCCGGAACCGTCGCCGCACAACGCTGCCAGAACTCGCAGCGTCGACCAAGCACTTCCGCACAAAAAGGCGTCACGAAGCAGTTAATTGGGGTTCCGCAGATCACGTTTTGGCAATGCGTACTGTAGCAATTACGCTTTGTAATGACACTGCTGCGGTCACGGTCCGCTGTAGCTACCCGTGAAGCGTCTCCAGGCGCGGTCGCTCCCCCGCAGGGTCTGGCCTACGGCTTGCGCCGGGCAGGGTCGGGGACTGCATGGCGCTAGCGGAGCGCCAGGCGCGAACACTGTCAACCTGCGCGGTGACCTAGGCGTCAATCAGCAAGTCAGCGGTCGCTGGGGCGGCCCGGACCTTGGGCAAGAGCGGGGTGTCCTTGGGGGTGACAGCTCGGCGGCCGCTGACCTACTGCTCCTGGTAGAGGTCGGCCAGCAGGCCGAACGTGCGCTCGAACACCTCCGGCGTGACGAGGCCTGGGGCTAGCCGCTTGTAGATCTGCAGGCCGACCAGCATGGCGTGCCCGATGGTCCAGGCCTCGACGGCCGTATTCCCGGCCGAGGGCTCGTCGCTATCAGCGTCGGCTAGCTCCTGGAGCCGGCGCTCGAGCTTTGCGCTATAGCGCTCCAGCGCGTCCGGGGCGCGCAGCAGCGCGGCGAAGAACTCCAGGATCATCGCCAGGTCCGCCAGGTCCTCGGGGTCCCTAGGGTCTTCGGCGGCGACGGCGCGGCTGAACTCTGCCAGGCGCTCGCGTAGCGGCCGCGACTGGTCGTTCAGCATGGGCACGTAATCGTGGGTCGGTGTGGTCGCTGCTTCGAGCGCGCTCAGCAGGAGATCCTCCTTGCTCGCGAAGTGGCCGTAGATGGCGCCCTTGGTTACCTCCGCCGCCTCCGCTATCTGCTCCAGCGAAGTCGCGGCGTAGCCGCGCTCACGGAACAGCCGCTGCGCCTCCGCCAGCAGCCGCTGCCGCGTACGCTCCTTGGACTCAGCTCTGGTCAGTCTGGCCACGCCCTCATGCTGTCACATTGACATGCCGACAGCATACAGATACCGTCAGCTTTCAGATACTGTTGGTACGTGAACTACCCGGCCAGGATCCCTGGCCCGGCAGCACCGCGAAGGAGTGCGGGATGGCCCTAGGAGGGTTAATCAAGAGCCGCGTCGTCGAGCCGGCGGTGCTGCGGCTGTGCCAGTGGCGAGGCGATCCGGTCGCCCGGCTGACGCTCCCGGCGACGAAGGCGGACCCGTACCGCCTGTACGCGGAGCTGCGGCAACGCGGACTGGTGCGCAGCCCGCTTGGCGTGTTTGCTGCAGCCGATCACGCGACGGTGGCGAGCATCCTGCGGGACCGACGGTTCAGCAGCTCGCCGGTGCACCAGCGCGGCTACCGGCCGCCCTCCTACCCACCGGGCGACCCGCGGGCCGAGCTGCCCGCGGCCGACCTGCTCACGATGGACCCGCCCGACCACACCCGGCTGCGCCGACTCGTGACCGGCGCGTTCACCCCGAGGGCCATCGCCGAACTCGAGCCATGGATCCGCGAAGTCACGGTCCGGCTGCTGACTGCCGCGGACGGCGCAGCCGGCTTCGACCTGATCGACGCACTCGCCTTCCCGCTCCCGATCACGGTCATCTGCCATCTGCTCGGCGTGCCAGCTGAGGATCAGGCCCAGTTCCGGGCCTGGGGTCACGACGTGGCCGCCACGCTGGACCCCCAGACGGCGGCCGCCGCGCAGACGCAGACCCACGCCGCGGAGCTGGCGCTGACCGGCTACCTCCAGGACCTGATGCGAGAGCGCCGGGCTAATCCCGACGACAGCATCCTGTCCGCGCTCATCGCGGCCGAGGAAGAGGGCGACCGGCTGAGTCCCAGCGAGGTGGTGAGCACGGCTTTGCTGCTGCTGATTGCCGGGTTCGAGACCACCGTGAACCTTATCGGGAACGGCACGGTCGCCCTGCTGAGCGACCCGGACAGCTGGGACCGGCTCCGGCAGGATCGGGCCCTGGTACCTGCGGCGATTGAGGAGATGCTCCGCTACGACAGCCCGGTCCAGCTGACCTCCCGGATAGCCACCGAGGATATCGAGGTCGGCGGCAGGGTGATCGCGGCGGGCCGGGCCGTCATCGTGTTCATCGGCGGCGCCAACCGCGACCCGAGGGTCTTCGAGCAGCCCGACGAGTTCCGGATTGACCGGCCGGATCCCGGCCGGCATCTGTCCTTCTCGCTCGGCTCGCATCACTGCCTCGGCGCCTCCCTGGCCCGGCTGGAGGGCCGTATTGCCATCGAGGAGCTGACCAGGCTCTACCCGGCGCTCGAGCTCGCCGCCCCGCCGACGCGGCGTTCGCTGCTCGTGCTGCGCGGTTTCGAGAGTGTTCCGGTCCGCTCCAGGCAGATCGCGACGCAATCCGCCGCCTAGCGCCGGACGACGCAGGCAGGCAACTGGCTCCGCTGTCCGGACGGACTGGCCTGCGCGCTGGCGGCGTGAGGCCGCCGGGCTGTGCGCGGCGACCTGGCCTGCCACCTCTGGCGTTACTTACAACTGACCGCGGCCTACGTGGCTCTCTGGGGAATCTCGCTGTCCGGTGTGTCCCGGAGGCGGCCCGACGGCAGGCTCTGTCTTCTCCGCCCATGACCCGGTCGGCGACACCTACCGGGCGCTGGCCGCCTTCGAGCGGGCCGGCTCAGCGTGCAGGAGGCGAAACTGCCGCAGTAACCCGACCCCGGAGAGCCGTCTGCTATCGACCAGAC
Organism: Streptosporangiaceae bacterium; assembly: GCA_030040815.1. The sequence goes on along the minus strand of JASHSZ010000334.1, from coordinate 3,694 downwards.
GCGTTTACCGGCTGCGGCTAGGACTGAGATATCGCGGGCGCTGACCCTGGCGGTCGGAGAGACGGGGCCAGCGGCCGGGTTGTCTGCATCGCAGGCGCTTTCGGCTGCCTGCTGGTGCTGGCGTGGCTTGCAGCGGTGATCGCGCTGGCGACGTTGGCGCCGACGATCAGGAAGACGATGCTGAAAACGATGAAGCGGGGGCGCCGGTTGGTGCTGCGCGACAGCCTGAGCCTGGCGCATCTCGCTAACGTCGTCACGCTATGGGAGGCTAATACGTCTTGAGTACTCTTGAACCCTTTCTTAGTGCATAGTTAACAGATCTCCCTGGTATCGCTCGTATTGCGCTCGCGTCCAGCAAGTCACCATCGCGGGCCTGTCTGGCCAGCCAAGCGGGATCTCGCCCGCTAGAGCATGTTCACGAACGACGACAGCTCGTCGCCGGCTCCATGCAGTAGCGCTAGGAAGTGGTGCAGGAGCGTGACTAGAGTGCCGGGATGAGTTCCCAGGAGCAGCACGAGGGAGACAATCAGCGCCCAGCCAACGGCCTTGCTCATGGCGCGAGCTCCTTGGATACAGTCAGCTGCTGCCCGGCGATCGGCCTGACGGCGGCACCGCGACGACGCAGCTGATAAGACACAGCTTGGACAGCGGTCGCGCGGCGCCGGTTGCTGGCGCATGTCGCGTCCGCACTAGGGAGCTGATCGATCCAGGTCATGTATTCGCAGACTCCTGGTCCTTGGTATTCCCGTCACGGTCCGCAGCCATGCAGTCACCGGAGCGTTAAGGCCACGGGTAGCGTTGCGGCCGCATAGCTGCTGGTCAGCGGCCTCGCCCCAGCGTTCGCCTCCATGTCGTCGCGCCGTCGGTCGCCCTGGAGCAGCTAGCACGGTTCTGTCAGCATGCTCGAACACGCGTTCTAGCGCTTGGTCTCGCACGGCAATTAGGTCGACTCGGTGGCGGCCGCGGTCTGCAGCTGCGCACAGAAGCCGCGTGGATCGAGCCGAGCCGCGTATGGGGTGTGGTAACCACCAGATGTTCTGCCCGCCCTGGCGAGATCTCCTGGATACCAGCCACGCAGCCGTGCCCCGGCATGGTCGAGTTCTGGTCGGTACACGAGACCACCGATGCTGAACTGGCTGCGCAAGCTCGCCGGAACTGCTGCGATGACGGACCTCGTCCTTGTCATCGGCGAGCCTCCGCACCTCCCCCTGGCTCTGCTGACGGGCCTGCAACAACACGGCTACCAGACGGAGGGCGCACTGACCGGACTGGCCGGGCTTACGGCCGCTGAATAGCTCCCGCCTGGCCTGGTGGTCATGTGTCTTGATCTGCCGCACATAGCGGGCGTCGAGGACATCCGTCTCATCCGCCGCAGGGTCGGGCCACCGATACTCGCGCTAGCCGGACAGGACCGGACCGGAGATCCAGTCGCCGGCTGGACGTCAGCGCGAACGCCTGCATCGCCAAGCCGTTCAGCATGGACGACCTGCGTGCTCAACTGCGCGCACTCCAGCGGCGGGCTGGCGGCACCATCCACGGTGTCAGCCCCGTTGGCGCCGACGATCACGCGGCCGACCTGGGCCGCCCCTGCGCTACCGGGCCTCAGGGCGCCTGACGGGCCGAGTGGCGCCTCGCCAAGCGGAGCTGGGCTAGGTATGCGCCCTGGCCTGACTAGGAGTGGCGGAAGCCCGCGCTCGCGTGCAACCGGGTCACCGCGAGGTCGGGCCGGGCGGCGAACCTCAGCGTCCGCCCGTCCTCGGTGATGCACTCGATCCAGCGACCGACCTTCGGGTCACGGGCATCGACGAGAGTGACGGTGGCCTTCAATAGGTCCGTCGTGATGATCTGGTCGCCGGGCCGCAGCAGGGCAGTGACGACTGTCCTCGGCACCAGGCTGGTCACGCACACCGCCGGGCATGTCGCCCCGGCGCTCTCGCGCTGCCGGGCTCGAGCGCCTCCGCGATCTCGAAGATGATGCTGTCCCAGTCAGCCATGTCCCCGGCGATCGCGCCGTCAGGAATGGGTTTCGTGAGGCGCTGCCACAACCGGTCCAGATCGCCCTCGTCACTATGAGGTATCTCATCAGCACGTAACGTCACGTATCTGATTCTGATACCGCGACAGGCTGCACGCTGGGGTTGTTGACTAACGTCCCGGTTGTAGCCCTCATCGCACTGACTGTGCCGACAGGGTCCCTTGTCAACGGTGAGCGCAGAATTCGCTGACTCACCGTCAGGCCCCGGCCACCGCTGACAAGGCCGTGCCTACGGCCTGCTGGATCGAGGCGAACCCCGCGTTGCGGGCGCGCTGGGCGAGGCTGCGATGAATACGACGCGGCCACAACGGTCCGGCGTAAACAAAGCCGGTGTAAGCCTGAAGCAGCGTCGCGCCGGCCTCGATGCGCTCCCAGGCGTCGTCCGCGGTCTCGATCCCTCCGCTCGCCACAAGCACGAGACGGTCGCCCACCCGCACGCGCAGCCTGCGCAGCACGTGCAGTGCACGCGGCTTGAGCGGCGCACCGGACAGACCGCCCGCGCCGACGGCGGCTACCTTGGCCGGAGAGCTGGCCAGATGGCCGCGAGTGACGGTGGTATTCGTCGCGACGATTCCGTCGAGGCCAAGTTCGACGGCGAGGTCAGCGACGGCATCAACGTCCTCGTCCGCGAGGTCGGGAGCGATCTTGACCAGCAGCGGCACCGGGCGCCCGCCGACTGGCCGGGTGGCGTCACGGACGGCTGCGATCAGCGGTCGCAACTGGTCGACGGCCTGCAGGTTGCGAAGGCCAGGGGTGTTGGGCGAACTGACGTTGAGCACCAGGTAGTCGGCGACGGGAGCCAGCAGTCGCGCGCTCGCCGCGTAGTCGGCAGGCGCCTCGGATTCTGGAACGACCCTGGTCTTGCCGATGTTCGCGCCAACCAGCAAAGTCTGGCAGCGACGCCGCCGCGACCGGAGCCGTGCCGCCATGGAAGCAGCCCCGTGGTTGTTGAAACCCAGCCGGTTCACCAGCGCCCTGTCGGCAGTCAGACGGAACAGCCGTGGTCTTGGGTTGCCACCCTGCGGCTGCGCCGTCACGGTCCCTACCTCGACAAAGTCAAAGCCCAGCGCACCTAGCGCGTCGGGGCCGACGGCATCCTTGTCAAACCCGGCTGCCAGGCCGAGCGGGCCCGGCAGCTCACGTCCGAACGCGTGCACCTGCAGCACCGGATCCGCGGGCACCAGCAAGCGCCGGAGCAGCCAGGACGCGCCCGGCACCGCTGCGGTTGCACGGATCAGCGCGAATCCGAGCCGGTGCGCAGCCTCGGCAGGGATCCGCCGCAGCACAGCGGAGAACAGCAGCTCGTACATAACCCCCTCACACACCATCATCCGCGGCCGCTTGCCCCGGCCGCGCGCGACCGCGGGATGACGGCAGGGAAGACAGCAAGTGAGCGTTGTCGATCACGGCAGTGATCCGGCCCCAGCCGACGCGGCGCCGCCGCCGGCTCCGCCTGTTACGAGATCGCCATGAGTGCCGCCAGGGGCTACGTTGCTCCTGACGATGCTCTAGCCCGGCGTCAGCGGCGTCCGGCACCAGGCGCCAGCGCCGCCACCGGGGCTGACCGGGCTCGGTCGCGGCGCTGCCAGGCAGCCCAGCCGCGGCCGCACCCGTAGGACAGCGCGGCGAGAACACCGACGAAGAACCCGACTGGCCAGT
>JASHSZ010000333.1 GCA_030040815.1 Streptosporangiaceae bacterium | reverse complement strand
GTCCCAGACGGGCGACTGGCAGGCTTCCAGTCGCCGCATCTTGCCCTCGGGCGCGTCTTCGATGATGGTGAACCGGTCCAGAGCCGCCAGGCCGCGGACGATGACCGGGTGATCGAGCTCGTAGCCCACGAGGTGCAGCGCCAGCAGCGAGTACACCCACGGGGGCTGGATGCCGCCCCAGCAGCCGTCACGCTCCTGCCGTGCGATGATCCAGTCGGCACACCGGCGGTAGGCGGCGGTCCGCAGCGCTGTCTTCGCGCGGATCCGGCCCAGCCTGCGCTCCAGCACATGCAGCACGCGGTCCAGACCGCTGAAGGCCACGCTCCACGGGTCGTCCAGCAGCCTCCCAGCGGCGCGGGTCGCCGACTCAGGGCTGCCCGGCGCCTGGTCGGCGGGCAGCGCGAGCTCGGCCAGGCTGAACGGCAGCGGGCGGACCGGCCGGAGCGTGCAGACAACCGTCAGCGGCACAATTGTCTGGCGTGCCCAGCACGCCCAGTCGTACACGTTGAGAGGCACCCAGCGGGGCAGGTAGATCAGCTCAGGCGGCATGACGGGCAGCCGGTCCCACGGCCACTCCCCGAACAGTGCCAGCCAGATGCGCGTGAACACCCTGGTTGCCGGGATGCCGCCCTGGCTCACGATCCAGCCAGCCGCCCGTGCCATGTGGTCCGCCGAGGCCGGGTCGCCAGCCAGCCGTAGGGCCACGTACGCCTCGACCGTTGTTGACAGGCTGGGGTCGCCGCCGTGGAAGTTCGCCCATGTCCCGTCGGAGCGCTGCTGCGACCTGATCCAGCGCGCCGCCGCCTCGGTCTCCTCGGCACTGCGGATGCCGAGGAACTCGCGCAAGAGCAGGTCCTCAGCGTCCATGGTGACGTTGGTTTGCAGCTCGCCCTGCCACCAGCCGGCCGAATCCTGCAGTCCGGTCAGGTGGCGGACCGCCCGGTCCAGCGCGGCCCTGGCCTTCTGCCAGTTGGCCGACGGCGTGCCGATCCGGTCGGTCGGGGCGGACCGGCGGGCTGGCAACGGCACGCCATCGGCACCAGGCCGGACAGCTCCGCGAGTCACCATTGGCGGGCCGTGATGAATTCGGCGATCGCGGCGAACTCCGCACGCACATCCTCGGGCATATCCGCCTCGGCAAGACAGCTCAGCGCCGAGGCGAGCTCGGCGTCGGCCATCTTCTCGATCTGCTCCTTGCCGCCGGCTTCCTCGATCAGTGCCGTGGCGCGGCTCACGTCGTCCTCGGTCAGCGGCTCGGGCGTGGCGAGCAGAGCCGCCAGCTCGCGGCCGGCCAACGTACCGCTGGTGAGCGCCGCCACCACCGGTACCGACTTCTTGCGCGCCCGGAGGTCGGAGCCGACCGGCTTGCCCGTGATCTGCGGGGCACCCCAGATGCCGAGGAGGTCGTCCACGAGCTGAAAGGACAGTCCCGCGTGGGCGCCGAACCCGCTCAGGCTCATGGCCAGGTTCGCCGATCCGCCGACGTAGACCACGCCAATGCTGCAGGCGCACGCCATCAGCGCAGCGGTCTTGTCCCCCGCCATGTCCAGGCACTCCTCGACGGTGACGTCGTCGCGGCGCTCAAACGCCAGGTCGGCGCCCTGCCCGGCGATCAGGCGCTGCACGGCGGCCGACAGGCAGCGCGCCGCCCACACGCCGTACGGCGGGTTCTCCAGCAGCAGGTCCTGGGCCAGAGCCAGCAGCGCGTCACCAGCCAGGATGGCCGCACCCACTCCGTACACCGTCCACGCCGTGGGCTGATGCCGGCGTTCAGTGTCGCCGTCCATGATGTCGTCGTGCAGCAACGAGAAGTTGTGCACTAGCTCGACACCCGCGGCCGGCACGACACCGCGATCCGGTGCCGCCCCGGCCGCGCGCACGGACAGCAGCGCGAGCGCAGGCCGCAGCGCCTTGCCGGTCGAGCCGCTGGACACCGGGGTGCCACTGGCGTCGGCGAGGCCGAGGTGATAGGCGGCGACGGTCCGGACCGCCGGACTCAGTCTGCTGATCGCGCCCGCGATCGCAGGCCCGGTCAGGTCGCGCGCCGTCTGCACACCGGCCGGCATGGTGACCGTCATGAGGCACCTGACCGGGCAGAGTCCAGCTCAGTGCTGACGCGGGGGGACGACCCCCCGGAGCCCGCCGGGCTGAGCCGCGGGGACGACCCCGCCGCCGCGAGCCCTGACGCTGGCAGCGAGGCCAGCGCGCGGGTGAGCTCCCGCGCTGCACCGTGTCCGCTTCGCACCGCACCCTCCATGGTGTCCGGCCAGCCGGTGGCGGTCCATGCACCGGCCAGCACAAGTCCCGGCACCGAGGTTCCGGCACCGGGTCGCAGGGCCCCTGATCCCGGCCCCTGCCTGAACGTCGCGCGACGCTCCCTGGTCACGAAAAAATCCCTGATCGATGCGCTCGCAGCGGCCGGGAAGAGCCGCGCGAGCTCAGGCTCAAACAGTTCGCGGATCGCCGCGGTAGGCGCCTCGACGAGATCGTCGGCGGCGGATACCGAGACCGCGAGGTACTGGCCGTCTTGCACACCGGCCTGCCTGGTCTTGTCGAATACCCACTGAACGGGAGAGTCCACAGCCGCAACGAAAGGCAAGTTCATGACCGTGCGGTCGTAGCGGACGTGCACGTTGACGATCGGCGAGTGTCCGAGGCTGACCCAGTCGGCCGCCCCGGCCACGCCGGCGGTCGCGGCCAGCCGCGCCGCCTGGTCGGCGGGCACGGCCAGCACTAC
>JASHSZ010000332.1 GCA_030040815.1 Streptosporangiaceae bacterium | reverse complement strand
CGGGTTTTCGCGCAGCTGCCGGAGGGTGGCGTCGGCGATCATGACCAGCACGACGCCGGCCAGGCCGGGGACTACACCGGCAGCACCCGGCCATGGCGGTTCGGCGACGAGCAGGCCATCGACGCCGCGGCCACGGTGCGAAACGCGCTGCTCCGGCAGGCGGCCCCCCGCCCGGCATCGTCCGGGCCGGCAGCGCGCCGCCTAGCCCGGACGCGCCGTGCTGGCCCGGACGGGGAGTCTGCACCCCGGGTACGGCTGTCCGTTGCTGACTTCGAGGTCACCGAGACCGAGCGCCGGGCGTCTGCCGCGGTATGCCTGCTGGTGGACCTCTCCTACTCGATGGCGCTGCGCGGCACCTGGGGCGCCGCCAAGCAGACCGCGCTCGCGCTCCACTCCCTGGTGCGCTCCAGGTACCCGCAGGACGCGATCCAGGTGATCGGCTTCTCCAACTACGCTCGCGAACTGCGGGAGACCGAGCTGGCGGGGCTGAGCTGGGACATGGTACAGGGCACCAACCTGCACCACGCCCTCGTGCTGGCGGGACGCTTCCTGGATCGGCGGCCCGAGCACAGTCCCGTGGTGATGGTTATCACCGACGGCGAGCCGACGGCGCACCTGCGACGGGACGGCAGGTTCTGGTTCGACTGGCCGCCGTCGCCGGAGACGCTGGAGCTCACCCTCGCCGAGGTCGACAAGATGACCAGGCGCCGGGTGACGATGAACGTGTTCATGCTGGCCGATGACGAGCGGCTCACCGCCTTCGTGGACGAAGTGGCCAGGCGCAACGGGGGGCGCGTCCTGCGCGCGAATCCAGACAGCCTCGGCGAGTACGTCGTCAAGGACTTCCTATCCACGCGCAGGCAACACAGTCGGTAGCACCCTGCGGCCGGGCCGCTGGCGGCAGTCCCGCACTGTCCAGCTCGGTCGATTCGCTGGCTATTCTCATACGCGTGGCAAGGCGGGCATCACGGTATGAGCCCGAGCGAAGATTTTCCCGTGTTTGGCCGCATTCCGGCCCTCTGCACAAGCGGGCGGTAGTAGCGTGCCGCACGTAGTCGCGACTGGTTTTGGCTGCGCTCCCTCACCTCGCCAGGGTGGCCAGCAGCATCAAGGAGGAATAAGTGAGTTCTGAAAGCGTGTCCGGCGACTCCAGGCGGTCGCTGACGATCATCCTGGCGATCGTCGCAGTCATCGCCATCATCCTCGGCATCCTCTGGTTCGCGGGCGCGGCGCCGTCGTTCCTGAACTCGGGCAGTCACGTCAAGGGCACCGGCGGCGGTCACGTCTACCGGGGCACCGCTGCAGTCGTCGTCGGCCTCGTGCTCGGTGGCGCGGCCTGGTTCAGCCGCAAGAAGTAAGAACCCAGCTCAGACAGCCAGACCAGGGGTGGCGGCACGGACCGCCGCCCCTGGTCTGTTTCTGGGGGCCGCGCCTGCCGACGCCCGGCCGCGTTCCCGCGCCGCCTCGCTCCCGCCGATGCCGCGGGAGCGAGGCGGTCACGTTGACACCCGGCTTGCGGCGCTCCTAGATTTGCCCCGTTCGACCACGTAACTATTGTTCGTGACGCGCACACTGCGCGGCCACCGGCCCGGGCCGAAGGACATGCGCACTCGCACCCAGGTAGGCATCGTCGGTGGCGGGCCGGCCGGCCTGCTGCTGTCACACCTGCTCGCGCTTCGCGGCATCGACTCGGTGCTGATCGAGATCCGCAGCCGGGCGTACTGCGAGGCCCGGCAGCGGGCCGGCGTGCTGGAAGACGGCAGCGTCGCGCTGCTGCGCAGCGCGGACCTGGCTGACCGGCTGGACCAGCAGGGCCTGGTACACGGCGGCATCTACCTGCAGTTCGACGGCCAGCGCCGGCACGTCGACTTCCGCGACCTGACCGGCGGCCGGACGGTCACGGTCTACGCCCAGACCGAAGTGGTCAAGGACCTCATCGCCCGCCGGCTCGCCGATGGCGGCACGCTCGAATTCAGCGTGACCAACACCGAGGTGGCCCGCGTCGATACCCCGCGGCCGCTGCTGCGCTACACCGACTCCGCGGGCATCCGGCACGAGGTCGTCTGCGACGCAATCGCGGGCTGCGACGGCTTTCACGGCATCTGCAGGCCGTCGATCCCGCCTGGCGTCCTGACCACATGGGAACGCGACTACCCGTATGCGTGGCTCGGCATCCTCGCTGACGTGGCGCCGTCGACCGATGAGCTCATTTACGCTCACCACTCGGAGGGCTTCGCCCTGCACAGCCTGCGCACGCTGTCGACCAGTCGGCTATACCTGCAGGTCAGTCCCGACGAGGACATCGCGGCATGGCCGGACCACCGGATCTGGGCGGAGCTGGCCCGCCGGTTCGAGCTTCCCGGCTGGACGCTCAGACGGGGCCCGGTCCTGGACAAGAGCATCACGCCGATGCGCAGCTTCGTCGCCGCCCCGATGCGCTACGGCCGGCTGTTCCTGGCCGGGGACGCCGCGCACATCGTGCCCCCTACCGGCGCCAAGGGCCTCAATCTTGCACTCGCCGATGTCGCAGTGCTCGCCCCGGCGCTCGACGCGCTGCTGCACGGCGACAACCAGCCCGCGGCCGCGTACTCGGCGACATGCCTGCAGCGGGTCTGGCGGTCGACGCACTTTTCGTGGTGGATGACCACGATGCTGCACCGCGCGCCGGGGGCCGACGAAATGGAGGCCCAGCTGCAGCTATCGCAACTGCGCTACGTCGTCAGCTCCCGGGCCGCGGCGGCCTCGCTGGCCGAGAACTACACCGGCTTCCCCGTGCGCTGACTACCGGGGCGGAGCAGCGAGTGCCCGGCACGCGCTAGCGCCCGCTCGCGGTCGCATACCGACGCGATCCTGATCGACCACGTCAGGGGACGGCCGGGCCGCTACCACCACCTCGAGTTCACCCTGTACGTCGGCTAGCGGATCCCGTCCAGCTGCAGCGACCGGCAAGGCCCCCGTGACCTAGCCCGGCCCACGATCCAGGCGACACGCAGCAGATCGCGGCCCGGCTGATCTGACTCCGGCTCCCTGACGTCATTGGCGCGGCAACGTTCAGCAAACAAACAGGTTGATGGCATCGGCGACTCAATTCCGCGTCGCACCCTTAGAGCCGTGACAGAGAACGGCGAGCAGCCGTGGCCGTGGTGGCGGGACGACGACGACAGCGCTACGCAGCCTCAGAAAATCCCGGATGTGGCCGCGGGCGGTGGACAAGAACCGCAGCTGAGCCCGCCGCCCCCGCCCCAGGCGCCCGGCTACTACCCGTGGTCCTACCAGGAAGCGGCGGCCGGTGACCCCGGCCAGCCCTGGAGAGACCCAGAGGCCGGCTATGGCCAGCCCTGGAGAGACCCGGAGGCCGGTTACGGCCAGCCCTGGAGAGACCCGGCAGCCGGCTACGGCCAGCCCGGATACACCCCGTACTCGAAGCGCCGACCAGGCCGCACGCTCGCGGTTGCCGCCGGACTGGGCGGGCTGCTGGTCGCCGCCGTGGCAGGCGGATTCGTCGGCTACGCGCTCACGGCGTCGCACGGTTCCACAACCGCGAATTCCGCAGGCAACCCGCCCGCTGGCGGGGGCTACACTCCTGGCTCCGGTGGCCGCCTCGGCGGCGGATTCCCGCATTCCGGCGGCTCTGGCAGTACTCCGCCCACGGGATCGGGGGCCGGGCCGTCGGACGCCGCGGCAATCGCCTCCCGCGTCGACCCCGGCCTAGTGGATATCAACACCATCGTCGACTACGGCCAGGCGCAGGCAGCCGGCACCGGCATGGTGCTGACAGCCGACGGAGAGGTACTGACCAACAACCACGTCATCGAGGGCGCCACCTCGATCAGCGTCACCGACGTCGGTAACGGCAAGACCTACTCGGCGACGGTTGTCGGGTACAGCGTGAGCAGCGACGTCGCGGTGATCCAGCTAACCGGCGCCTCCGGCCTGCAAACGGTCACGACGGCGAGCGCGGCGGCGTCGGTTGGCGAACAGGTTGTGGGGATCGGTAACGCCGGTGGCACCGGCGGGACGCCGAGTTACGCCGGCGGCACCGTTACCGCGACCGACCAGTCCATCACGGCCAGTGACGACCTGACCGGCACGGACGAGCAGCTAACCGGCATGATCGAAACCAATGCCGACATTCAGGCCGGCGACTCTGGCGGCTCGCTGGTCAACGACTCCGGTCTAGTGATCGGCATGGACACCGCAGGCTCGCAGTCCTTCCAGTTCGCCGGCCAGGCGCAAGGCACCGGGTACGCCATCCCGATCGCCACCGCGACGTCCATCGCCAGCCAGATCGTGGCCGGCGACTCGTCCGGTTCCGTGCACGTAGGACCCACCGCGTTCCTCGGCATCCAGGTCGGTCAGGCAGGCAACGGCGGTCTCGGCGGGTACGGCTACGGATACGGCTCCAACCCGGTTAGTGGCGTACCGATTGGCAGCGTCGTCGCGAACAGCGCGGCCGCCAGCGCAGGTCTCGCCCAGGGCGATGTCATCACCGGCATTGGCGGCTACAGCGTCACCTCGCAGTCGACGCTTCAGGAGGTGCTGGTGAACGACCTGTCGCCGGGACAGACTGTCACCGTCCAGTTCACCGACAGCGCGGGCCAGCAGCAGTCGGTCACGCTGACCCTCGGCAGCGGGCCACCGGCGTAACAGCGGTACCGCCGCGCCGATGGAGCCAGCCACCCGCCCTTCCTGGCCAGCAGGGCCTCGCAGCGGCTCGGCCCGGACGCTGCTGCAGACGAGTCCGCGTTGGGATCGAAGGCTCGTGTCGGGCCAGCAGCATCAGCCCGCGCCCTGCGCGCGCAGATCCGCCTCGATCCTGCGGGCCGTCTCGTGCAGCGCGGGCAGCAGGTCCGTGCGCATGGCGGTCATGGTGACGCGGCTGGCGTGCGCGGACAGGTTGATGGCCGCGGTGACCGCGCCGCCCTTGCCGTGGATGGGAACGGCGATCGCCCGCAGGCCTTCCTCGAGTTCCTGGTCGACGAGCGCGTAACCCTGCCGTGCGACGTCGCCGATGACCGCGCGCAACGCCTCGCGATCGGTCACCGTGCGGTCGGTCAGCGCGTCCAGGTTGGCGCGGGCCAGGTAGAGCTCCAAGTTCTCCGGGCTCATCGCCGCGAGCAGCACGCGGCCCATGGACGTTGCGTACGCCGGAAATCTGGTGCCGACCGAGATGGCCACGGTCATGATCCGCTTGGTCGGCACCCTGGCCACGTACACGATGTGATCGCCATCGAGCACCGAGATCGACGACGACTCCCGGACCTTAGCCACGAGTTCTTCCAGGTGCGGCGCCGCGATCTCGGGCAGCGCCAGACCGGACAGGTAGGCGTATCCGAGCTCGAGCACCCGCGGTCGCAGCGAGAACTCCCGGCCGTCATTCCGCACGTATCCGAGTTGGACCAGTGTCAGCAGGAATCGCCGCGTTGCCGCCCTTGTCAGGCCCGTGGCCCTGGCGACCTCGCTCAGGCTCAGCCGCTCCCGGTCGGGCCCGAATGCCCTGATCACCGCCAGCCCGCGATCCAGCGACTGGACGAAGTCACTGTTGCGGCCCAACTCAGCCTTAGTCGGACCGTCCTGGCCGGCGGCGCCGGACTCGAGCGCGCGCCTGGCCGGCGCATCCGCGGCTGCGCGCGAGTCCGGCCGGGCGGC
>JASHSZ010000331.1 GCA_030040815.1 Streptosporangiaceae bacterium | reverse complement strand
GCGGCGGCAACAGGGCGCATAGGTGTGTACCAATCCGTCGCGCACTGTGCTGATCGCGTCGCCAACCAGACCATGAGTGCCACGGCGAGAACCACTTCTGCACACGCACGTGGGAGATGAGCCCTCGCGCCGGATCGGGATATGGAGGAACATCGATGTTGCGGGCCCGCGTGCCGGGCCTTCGCCCGCTCGCCGCCTAAGGTCGCCATCGCGGAGCGCTGAAGACAGTGCGCGGGTGGCCGGACCGACTTCGGGCGGCGGATCGCCCTACGCAGAGTGGGAGGCGATGTGAGGGTCGATGCGAGCCCCGACGCAGTCAGCCATGTGATGGCTGCCGGGGGCGTGCTCTGGGTGTGGGCTGCGTATCCGAAGCGGTGCTGTGCAGGGAGTCCCGCCTACATGCACGCGGCTACCAGCCGACCGGGTGGGGACATGTCGTTCCGCCGGGTGCCTCACCCCGATCTGGAGATCTGGTTCCGGTCGCCAGGCGGCCGGGAGCCGGATCTGCTGGAGATCGGCGTCCACGGCCGTCGCAACCCGAGGGTCGAGGCGTACTGGGACGGCTGCCTAATCGCGCTTTGATGGCAATGAGATGCGCATGACTCTTGAGCGGGGTGGCGAAGGCTCAATCAGGGGCCCGGTGCCATGAGCGGTCAGAGTTTCGGCTTGACACACACCGCGCCAGCATCCAGTTACAGACGCTGCAAGGGCTGTTCCGGCTCGGGATGCTCCTGCCGCGTTTTCTGACGCCCCCCACCATGGCGGGTGTCCAGGCAGCAGCGTGGGGCGGGCAGCGAAGATCTGTTCGCCCTCACAATTCGGAACGCTTGCCGACGGGGGTCACTTCGGGGATGTCACCGGTGGCGATGACAGCTCGGGCGAGCGGGGCGAGAGCGTCGAGCAATTTCAAGAGTTGCTCGTCGTCGAGGGTGTCGTAGGCGGTGAGGGCGATTCTGTCGGTGCGATCCTCCACATCGTCCCTCACGTCCTTGCCCAGGGCCGTGAGCTTGCCGTCAGGGCCGATTAGGCCGCGTTCGATGAGTCGCGTGGATACGCCGTCCCATTCGGCGTCGTCGTAGTGCCGGGCTACCGCGAATACGTCCCGTGGAACGTTGCCAGCTGCGGCCTGGAGGACGTTCGCCTCACGGCCGCCTATCCCGGCGGCAACCAAGGCAGCGACATGCCCGTCGCCTCGGTGCTCGCGCAGCAGCGTGCACGCATGCCACAAGGCGGCAGTCGGTTCTTCCGGCCACCGCAGTGCCCTGTTGGCGGCGAATAGCGCGCGCCCTTCCATCGGCGCCGACTGTGCGGCCGCATGTGCCAAAACTGCCGCCGTCTCCACTGCCTCGGCGAGATCGTTGTTCGCGAACGCGCGCTGCAACGCCGCCGTAGCGCCTCGTTGACGTGCCTCCAGCGCCGCGCTCGGCGGAGCGAAGGTCCAGGCGTCCGGTATTGCCCTGCTCACGTGCGCGATCGAGAAGTTGTAGAACGTGGCGAGCACGACCTCTGCTCCCACTCGACCCATGGGTGCGGCCCTGCCCGCAAAATAACCCATCCAGAACCCCTTGTACCCGGCGGCAGACAGCGCGGCACGAGCCTCTGGGGAGAAGTACGTGACAACATGGATCGGTTCCAGCCGTGACCACAGCCGGCGGGCCATCTGCGCGTCTCGGATCATCAGAGCAGTCTCCCTCGCCCCTCCTGCGACGACAACCGGGAGTGCCAAAGCGCGAAGCGGCGCAGCGGAGGTCGAACTCGCGACACGGGTCCCGCTGCTGACCCCGTGCAACGCGCCAATGGCCCTGGCACGTCGTCGAGGTAGGGGACGGACAGGTCCACTTGTCCGCAAGGCCAATAGCGGAATAGAAACACGTTGCCGTTATCGGTGTCGGCGACGCCCGGCTGAAAATGATCCTGTGTCGTCCGCCGGGCGGTCAAAACGGGGCCGTCGAGAATCGGCAGGTGATGCGGGAACGCCTCCTGATCCGCACGCGAGCCGACCGCCGCTGGCACTTGGCCCCATGTATGTCCCGCGCCGCAAGGCTGCCTCTTTTTACGCGCCGGTTAGTTGCAAGACCGCTGTGACCATGAAGTCAGTCGTGATCAGCAGTGCGGGCTGACTTGGCACGGTAATGCCGGTACAGGTCACGTAGGACGCCGAGTTCGGCTCCGTGGTGGATCTGTTCGTCAAGGTGATGAAGCACGAGCGCGGCCTTGGAACTCTCGGCGTATTCGTGGGCGATGGGACCTAGCCGCTCCCACCAGCAAGCTGCGGGCAGCTCCTGGAGCAGGTCCTGCCAGAAAGCGTGCGCACGGCCCAAGACCGTAATGGCCTCCGCAGCTGTTGCTGGCGCCGGGTCATCCCTTTCGAATCCGCCAGGCTCACGCTCGATTCCCAGCCATTTCGGATTTCGTTTGCCTCCGTAGTTTTCGATGAGGTGCCACAGCCGCCACGCGATCGTGGTGAAGGGCGGCGGATCGGGCTGGCTTGGGTCATCGGCGCGATATTCCCCCGAGTTTGCCCGGCGGATCGTGCAGCAGCCGGGCACCGGCTCCCAGAAGTATTCGTCGTCGGTGAGCCCGGCGAGCCTGCTCCGGGTGCGCTGGTAGACGTAGTCGGACAGCTCGATGATGTCAGCGCGGGCGTCACTCTCGTTTTTCATGGCAATGACGCTAGAGCACATTGCGGACAGTTTCCGTCCTCGGTATGGGCGAGGCTGAAGATGTGCTCGTCGAGCGGCAGATCCTACTATGGCCGCGCGCTGCCTTCATGCCGCGAATATCTGCAAGCTGGCGATGGCAGTCCGGACTGTCAACTTGGGAATCTGTGCAAATCCGGCTTGGCGGGCTTCACCTGCGCAGCATGGTTGACGAGGTCGTCTGCCAGGTCAGGCGAGTCTTCGGCGGACAAGCCACCGCCGCTTGCCGTCACTTCGGCCTGCCGTCTGCAGGACGCGCACGAATCCGTGTGCCTCGAACAGGCCAACCGTCCCCACATACGCGGCAGTCTGGTCAACGCGATCGCCTTCGGGGTCTACCGGGTAACCCTCAATCACGATCGCGCCGCTGGCGCGCGCATGCTCAATTGCGCCATCAAGTAGGTCGTGCATCAGCCCACGGCGCCGGAATCCGACTCGTACCCTGAAGCAGACCGCAGACCACGCCTCCGCGTCATCAACATGCGGGATGGTACGAGAGTTGACCAGGGCACGATACGTGCATTTCGGCGCGATCGAGCACC
The DNA here is from genome assembly GCA_030040815.1 of Streptosporangiaceae bacterium. Next base: position 12,451 of record JASHSZ010000331.1, on the reverse strand, counting down.
AGGCAGCAACCTCGCCGTCCACGAACGCGAGGACCCCTGGGCCGGGCTCGCGCTCGCACAGGCCGCGCATGTGCTCGAGTCGGCCAAGCGCGTCGAGACTGGAGTTCCGGTACGCCATGCACACACACCCGCTCTGCGCCAGCAGCGCCGCAACGTGGTCCCAGCGCCCGACGGCAGAAAGTACCTCGATGGCCACGACACCCCTTGGATCTGGATTCTGACTCGACTATGCGTCGGCAGCCCACTCTGGTCCCCATCTCCGATAGCTGCAACCCGCGGACGAGGCAGGCCCATGCCGATTGCCTGGGTGGCCAGCCGCCGTTCCTGCCCCGTCGTCCTCGCGCAGGTGCCGAGTCCCTGGCGAGTGGACGCCGGGTCTAGGCCCGTCGAAAGCCGATCGCGTGCGACGCGACCGGGAGGGAGCGACCTAGACGCGGCGGCCGGGAGCGGGACAATGCTGCGTCGAGGAAGACCACACCCGCTGCGCCCGTTTGTGCGCCGAATGAGCGGCGCTGATCAGGGTCTGTTCAGCGTCGGCCCGGCGTACGACGGGCGAGCCGCCCAACTGCAGGGCCCGGCGCTGACGCCGGGCCAGCGGCGCCGCAGGCGCTGCCTTGACCCGCCCGCCGATTCCTCCCGGCAGATACCAGCGGGAACGCGTCACCCTGGGCGATCCTGATTTCCTTCCGGGAACCCACCGGCTCCTGCACGTCCTGGCCGACCGCAGCCGATGGCGCACAGCGCTGGCCGAAGCCAGATGCAGAGCCGACGAGGCGTCCGCCAGTCGTTCGGCGGCCGGGAGGGCGGCATGATGGCGCGCAAGACCGAGCCGGTCAGGTCCGGCTGACGAGCTGCTGACGGTCGCCGAGAGCTATGCCGCCATCTGGCGGAACCAACTGGCCTCGCCGTTACGCGCTCACTTGTGTCTGGGGTTGAGTACGCTTGCGCGGCAGCTAGACCTTGAGCCCGGACAGGTCCAGCATTCGGCCTAGCTCATGGTCGAACGAGTCCGGCGTGTACGTTATGAAGCCATTACACGGTGTGAAGGTCAGTTCTCCGAAGTAGATCTGGCCGTCAACGCAGTATAGGTCGACGCGCACGAACGGGAAGTCGGCAGCCAATTTGGCCGCAACCTCGAACATTTCGTCAAGCAGCGCTGGCCTTTCGATGGAGCGGGCCGCGTTAGGAATGCCTTTCTCCTGGACCGGCAGGAGGTTCCACTGGCGATCGTAGAGGTTTTCCGTCGTACCACGAGCGCGGTCGCCGAGTACTTGCACCAGGTAAGGGACGCCGTCAAAGCACGGGAACTTGTAGTCGCGAAGCGCGCCGGACTCATCCTGCAGGTATACCTCAGCGATGAGCCTGGGACGGATGTGACGGTACTGCGGCTCGCGGTCTGTGACGTAGAAGTTCTCACTGAGCCAGTCCTTCGCGGTCTGCCTTAGGCGGGCTCTATCGAGAGACAACTTATCGCGGCAGATGAAGTTGTATCCGCAACCGTGCGTAGCCTTGAGCACGAACTGATCGGGCATGCTATCGAACGGAATCTGGTCGAAATCATCCCACAGCCCGATGATGGGCACGAGGTGGCCGGGCCCAATTGTGTCAGCAACGTAACGGCGCGCTTCGTATTTATCGACGTAGCGGGAGTAGCGCTCTAGTTGACCATAGAGCTTAAGCCACTGTATTTTCTCAGAATATGTCTGCGGATTCCTGAGATGGAGGACTCGGTGAGTTTTGAGAAGAAACATCAGCCGCAGATAGAGCGAGTCTGGCATTGCCCGGACAAGTTTCCTCGCCTGTCCGGTTACCTGGTCGATCAGGTCGGCGACCAGATTACGTTGTTGCGGCACGCGCGAACCCTATACCTTCGCGGCCGAGGGCTGAGCGCTGTGTGCTGGAATCGTCAGCAAACCCTGGCAGGTCCACAGGCCCATAGGCACACCCAACCATCCCGAGGTCGGCAGCTCGACCAGATCGACGACGACGCATTCACCCGGCACAGCCTCTGGCCGCGCGAGGTCGCCGTCGTGCGGGAACAGTTCCAATCCTGGCCCCGGACCGCTGACGCCGCCCACCGCGAAATGCGCGCGAGCGAACCCGACAGTCAGGACCCAGAAGCTGACACCTAAGGTCGGGATCCATCACATGCCTCCCAGCGACGAAGGAAGATGTTCGTTGGCTGTGTCAAGTTGACCTGGCCCCACTGGGACGGTTCCATCTGGCTCCAGTCGAGGTGGCTAGACGACGGTCGCGCGTTGGATGTCGTAGGGGTCCCAGCCCAGGTCCCAGAACTTCTTTAGTCCGTGCTGGTGGATGTAACGGCGCTCGGCGTTGTGGATCGGGTAAAGACCGGCGATGTTAATCGGAAGGGCCTCTCCGATGTCGATGCCGGTGTAGTCGGCCCGGCCGAGTACCGCGGGAGCAAAGATCACGAAGGCAGTCATGGCGGATTCTGGCGTGATCTGCTCGCCGGAGTTGATGGTGTCGCCGTAGTGGAACGGGTTGGTGCCGCGCTGGATCTCTGCGATGTGTCCCGCGGCGAGCGGCCAGCTGAGGTCGGTAGACCGAACACTGATGCACAGCTCGGGTTTGCCGAGACGCCAATCGGGGTGGCTGGCCAGGCTGAGGCCGTAGGTAATGCCGGTGATCATGCCGGGTTCGGGGACGTCGTCGTAGACGGTGACAGTCACGCCCGGCAGGCCGGGGTGTGTTGATTCGACCGGGAAGAAACGCGGTTCGACGCCGCCGGAGAGGCGGTCGAGGTGGGCGAGGAATCTCTCGATGCGCGTGGGCACCTGGCCATTGTGCCTGTGGGTCAGCTGCCGGGCTTGGCTCGCTGCTAGCGTGTGTGGGCGAGGCGGAAGCTGGTGGTGCCGGTCTCGATGATCTGCCCGGCGAAGGTGAGCCGGTCGACGATGGCCGCGCACAGCAGCGGTCTGTCTCAACGCGGCTGCGGCCGAACAGCACCCGTGACACCGCCGGCTTCAGCTTGTCATAGCGGACCTGCTCCAGCGGCACGCCGCCGAGCCGGCCGAACGCGTGCACATGGGCTTCCAGGAACGCCTCCTGCCCTTGCGACAGCCACGCCCGGTGCACTGCCCGGCCCGAGTACGACAGCCGCATCGTGAACAGCGCAGTCTTGGTCTTACTGCCCTGCAGGATGTTGGCGGACGTGAAGGTCCTCTAGGTCTTGCGATTCGCCGCGCGATCCCAGGCCTGGTAGCGAGATGATCAGGTAGTTGACCCCAGGAAGATCGTGCGCGTGGCGAGGAGCCCGTTACTGTGGCACGACGTATGGGAATTTGGTGTTTCGCAGATGCTCAGCGACCGATGGCTTCAGCCCTGACGGCACCGCGGTGTTGGTTACCAGGGACAGCATCGCCTCGGGAGCGTTGTCGGCCAGCGTCCGGCCGTTAAAGGCGGCAAAGCCGTACGTCGCGGGTGTCCCCACAACGTAGGGCAAGACGTCGGGGAGCAGCCGCCGGGCCACGGTCTGGCCGTAGCCCTGAGGATCGTCTGAGGCACCGCTGGCCGACACGACTGCGGCGATTTTGTCTGCGATGTAGTTGCCTTGCTGGCTGAAGTCTTCGGATGGGTGCCGGAGGTTGGCGGGGTCGGAGAAGTCGGTGTCGTTGGGCCAGAAGATTGGCCACATCATAGGGTGCCCCGCGCGGTTGATCTGGCGCCAGCCGCCGGCGTCTGTAATGAGCTTGGTGGCGGCCCAGACCCCGGTGCGGGCACCTGGCCGTAGCTGTGGGTGCTGGTGGGAGATCTCCAGCACAATCGAGTTGACGGTCGTGTTTGCGAAGCTGTTCTCGGCGTTCGCTGGCCGCCAGGAGGACAGGTCTGGCGCGGCGCCGCTTGCCACCGCCCCGTTGATCATGGCCAGCAATGACAAGTCAATGTAGAACGAATCGCCGATGCGGCCGGCCCAGATCCGGGTGCCGTCCGCGCTGGCGGGCTCGCCGGTCCGGCCTTCGAGAACGAGTTCCCCGACCGCGGAGTTCTCGAGGGCCTGATCGCCCGTGAGGACGTGCAGCCGCAGGGCCTGTCGTCCGGCTGAGTCGGGTTCGCCGAAGGACACCCGGTATGTGAGAGTTTCGTATTCGGCCCCGTCGAGGTGCACCTTGAACTCATAGCGCGCTTCCGGATGGAAGCCGGGCTCGGTGTGCAGGCCGTTGACGTTGGAATTGACATCCATGACAAGCACCGTGCCGGCCTCTCCGGGGAACACGTACAAGTCATCGAGGAAGAGCTGGCCGGTCTGGCCGGCCAGCGGCGTGTCGAGGTGATGGGACATGCCAAGTTCCTCCCGATTACGGTTACGCGGTCATGGTGAGTGATCAGCAGCACGCCCTGCGCGTCATACCCAGCCAGTCGAACATTGAATGCGCACTATCCGTAACGGTGAGGCAAGCCGGACTCTCGCGGGCCAAGGTTCGAGCGGGCCAAGGCGGGATCTGGCCCTCATGACCACATTAGAACCGTGCGCCACGTGGATCCGAAGACCCCGATCGAGGTCGCCGTCGGCATGCTCGCCAAGCTGCTCCAGAAGGGCAGGATCGCTCCCGGACAGACTCACGAACCAGAGCTGCTCGGGAGAGCGCGGACCAATCGGGCCAAGCGACGCCGTGGTGCGTCCGGCGCGCTGACGTATGCGCTGGTGGCGTGGCCGGCCGGCAACGCCTGCTCAGGTGGCAGCAGCCGGGCCCTGGCCAGAGTCGAGGGACGCGGCGATGCCGAGGCGCCCTAGGCCATACGCACGCTCGCCTTGTCGGTACTTGTGCACGGTTGATAGCAGCCGTTTCTGCCCGATGTTGTCAGGTGCCGTGTAATCCCACGCGTCGGCTGCCCGCTGAACGTTTCCTTGAGATAGCAGGCGCCAAGCTAGCCGAGCTGGGCGGGGTTGCTAGCTCATTCAGGTTTGGCGGATGAAGACTGGCTAGGTACTGGCCCGGTTGACTTTGGCGACTTCATCATGTGCTGCCTGAACGGCGTTGGTCGAACCGAGCGCGGTTCGAGCGTCCGCGACTCCGATCAGTGCGGTGTCGAGGTCGGGGCAGTGCTTGCTCCGGGGCTCAGGCGATGTGACTGGCGTCCTCGCCGTAGGGCCACAGCCACTCATATGGACTGAAGTCCGTCGGCTTTTCTTCTGACCCCCCTGGCCGGCCCTCAGCGGCTGGTCCACGTCGCTCATCCAGGCCCTTGCCCTGATCGATGGCGGATAGCCGCTGGACGGCGGCGGTGCGAGGCAGGCGCTCCTGCTGATACGCGGCGAGCGCACCGGCAAGCGAACCGGGATCGGCGCCACGCAGGACTCGGCCTAGGAACCACGCGTCCTCGATCGCCTGCGCTGCCCCCTGCGCCTGGGTTGGCATCATCGGGTGACATGCGTCGCCCAGCAGGCAGACGGGACCGCGAACCCAGTCCGCAAGCGGCTCGCGCTCATACAACCCGGTGCAGAACACGCTGTCCGCTAGCCGCGCCAAAGCCACCAATCGCGGGTCCCAGCCATCAAGCAGAGCGAGGTACTCGCGCCTGTCAGCTTCGAGCAGCCACGACTCCACGCTTGGATCGGCGTGAGGGCTGTACCGCAAGAGCGCGGCGTTCAGATAACGCCCGCGACGGACGTAGTAGTGGATGAAATGCACCCCCGGGCTTAGCCACTGGGTGATGGTCGGGTCCGGACCGAGGATGTCCTGAATCTTCGCTGTCCCATCGCGATTGAGCTTGCTCACGGGAATCAGCGTTCGGTAGGCCACGCCCTTGGGGATCCCGCGGCTGAGCCCGCTACCGAAGAGCAGCGCCCTAAGGGTCGAGTGGACGCCGTCCGCCCCGACGACCAGGTCACCTCGGTAGCGGCCGTCCTGGCTGGTCACCACGTCCGCCGTGGTTCCGCTGACGTGCAGGCCCGTGACCTCCTCGCCGAACCGGAAGACGGCTGCGCGTCCCGGCCCGGCGGGGCTCCTCGCTGCCGACATCAGCGCGGCGTGCAGGTCGGCACGGTGCACATGCCAGAACGGTGCACGGTAGCGGGCGGCAACAGCATCGCCGAGCAAACGCTCCCCGAGCACCGTCCCGTCGCGCCAGTGCCTGCGTACATGTCGCTGCGGCACCAACGCGTGTTCCGCTAGCTTCTTGGCGACGCCGAATTGCGCCAGGATGCGGGTGGCGTTCGGAGCTAATTGAATCCCCGCGCCTACCGGCGCCAGGTACCTCGCCTGCTCGAGCACGGTCACCTTGTGACCAGCAAGCCGCAGGGAGACGGCTGCCGCGGCTCCCCCGATACCCCCTCCAACCACAATGACGTCAAGGCTGCCGCGGTCCGCGGGCGCTCCGTCGTCCATTGACATTACGCACCGCCTCGACGATCCGCCGCTGCGGGCAGCAGTCTCGCCATCGGACACCCGCGCAATGCCTCGCGGACGCGCGTTGCAGTGACGCCAGGGCTCCTTGTCACCGTGCCCTGATGGAGTACAGCGCCGGGCCGGATCCCACGATCTGCAGTCCTGCGATGAGTCCCGACGTCAGCTGCGCCGGGCTTTGTCTCGGCCAGTTGGGCCTGGGATGGGGGCATTACTCATCCTCGTTCCTGCCGCAAACCGCAGGATCTGCTGGTCGCGAGTTTAAGGAGTTCCGGGAACGTAGGCGATTTAGGGGCGACAGACGAACTCACATTGGCAAGCAAGACCGTGTCGGGATCGCGGGACTCGAACCCGCAACCTCCTGTTCTCAAATCAGCTCCGCGGCGCCGCCAGACGTTGCCCGGCGTCGCGCGTGCCGCGCCACGGGCGGTTACCTGGCGAACGCTTGCTGGACGTCGTCAGGCGTTGCCTGCTTCCTGTGCATGTCGGCTCGGCTCACACTTTGGCTTTCACGCAGATGGAGATCTCGAATCCACACTGGCCGTCGCGGTTCTCTGCCTTGCTAAGCGAAGAATGACAGCGGGTCGATGAGTTGCTGCGGAGCGCGGATCAGTTCTTGCGCGACCTCAACGGCCTGTCTGGCCTCGTCTTCTCTGGCGGTGTCGGCTCGAAGGTGTGGGTATTCCAGCTCATCGCGGCAGCGCTTACCGCGGCCTTGCGCAGCCGTTGCTGAGTGTCCATTGCGACCTGTTGGCACGCTCTGCAGGCCGCGACTGCCCGTCACTTGCAGCACGATGGCGGTTATGCCTAGCTGGCGCGACCATCAGGAGAAGGCTGCGGCGTTCTTCAGCGACCTTGGCCTAGATGTCACCACAGACGAGAGCATCACCGGGGCTAGGGGCGCGCACTTGGCTGACGTTGCCATGCGCTCGCGGCGCAGGCATCACGCAGCTCTGGATAGTCGAGTGCAAATTGTAGCTGCGTCCGATCAGCAAACTTCACGTTGCCGCCCTTAGCGACATCGTGCAGGACGTGGCGCGCTACGCGCATCTTGCGCCGGACGCGTACAGCAGCGTGCTTGAATCGTGGGCGCGGCGTCCTGGGCGCACTAGTGGCCCACGATGGGAGGGAGGGTCCGAGGTCCCAGCGGTCAGCGGATGGCAGCCGAACTGGTTCCTGGCCAGTCCGGCGGTAATCACCGAAGGAGAGATCATGTGCGGCTGATTGTTGTCGGCTCGGGAATCCTCGGGAGTGCCTGCGCGCTCACGGCGACAGCCCTGGGCGCGGATGTGACCCTCGTCGACGCGGATCATCGGGGCCGGGCGACATCCGCCGGCGCCGGGATCATCTGCCCCTGGCCATCGAGGGTTGACGACCCGGACTGGTTCGCCTTCGCCTGCGCCGCTGCGCGCGCATATCCCGCGCTCCTCGGCTCGCTGGCGGATCTGGGTGAGACTGCAGTCGGATACCGACAGACCGGTGCCATGGTTCTGGCCGAATCCCCAGAGCGCCAGGCAGAGATATGCCGACAGCTACTGGCCAGGCGTGGCGACGCGCCAGAGATGGGCGAAATCACAGCGCTCGACCCGAGCCAGGCACGCGGGCTGTTCCCACCGCTGAGCACTGAGTTCTGTGCGGTGCATGTCAGCGGTGGCGCCCGAGTCGATGGTCGACTTATCTCCGCGGGGATGTCTCGAGCCGCTCGGCGTTGCGGCGCGACCGTCGTCGGCGGCGAGGCGAGCCTGCACGTTGCCCGCGGCCGCGCCACGGGCGTCATAGTGGACGCCGAGCTCATCGAGGCGGATGCGGTCGTGGCCGCGACCGGCGCATGGACGGATGAGTTCCTGGCTCCGGCCGGGTTACGCATCGGCGTCGCGCCCCAGCGCGGTCAGATCGTGCACATCGGCCTCGGCCCGGCCGACACCAGCCAATGGCCAGCTATCCTGCCGGACTGGACCGGTCATTACATGCTCGCCTTCGACGACTCGCGCGTTGTGGTCGGCGCTACTCGCGAAACTGGTTCGGGCTTCGACTACCGGGTCACGCCCGGCGGCCTGGCTGAAGTACTCGGGCAGGCGCTGCGTGTCGCGCCCGGTCTAGCTGCGGGCACCTACCTGGAGACCAGGATCGGTTTCCGGCCGCTAGGACCGGACATCCGGCCGCTGCTCGGGCGCGTTCCACAAATCGAAGGGCTGGTCATCGCGACCGGCCTCGGTGCCTCGGGTCTGACGATGGGACCGTATGCGGGTGAGCTGGCCGCCCGCGTTGCACTCGGCGTGGAAATGCCCGTGGACCTCACGCCGTTCAACCCCGTCCGGAAGTAGCTGCCGGGTGCTAGGTAGGCCGCTGGGCCCGATCACGACCACGACGACTGCCACCGGTGATGATGTCCACGCGTGTTCAGACATGGCCTCTCCTGGGTGATCCTCGGCGGGGGGTCCCAGGTCACGCGATGACGGCGCAAAAAGATCACTTCGGCGGGCATCAGCCTCCGGCGAGCTATCCGGACGGCCGGGCCCGCGTCCGTGATGACGCAATCGCCATCATGGGAACAGCCCCCACCACCGTCAATAGCAGGCGGGCCATTGCGCTCGCGGCTGGGCTGGCGGTATCGCGGCCGAGAAGGGCACTGCACGCTGGCGATCGGCAGCGCGCCGTTGATGTCTCGCCATGGCCGCTCCCAACGGGCCCGACGGCGGCAGATCCGCACGTTGCCGGTGCCCCGGCAACTACGGATGAACATGCAGACTGGGATGGTTTGCAGCCGGTGCACGCGACGGGCCGGAAGTCGCCGCGGCGGGGTCAGTGCGGGAGCGGCTGCCTGCAAGCAAGGCCCGGTCCACGCCGCGCGAAGCCGCCGGGACGGAGCGCTGATGGCGTATCTGCTGCGGGCCGGGTACGGCCGGGACGTCGCGAGCCTCACGGCTTGGCGTGATCAGCGGGCGGGTAGGACAAGCCGATCTGCCGGCGTACCTCATCCATTGCCTGCATGATCGTGTACGTCTCATCCAGCGGGAGCAGCGGGCTTTCTAGCAGCCCGGCGCGAAGACAGCGGGCCACCTCGGCGGCCTGGGCGCGCAGCCCGCGCCCTTCATACTGTTCTTCGAAACGCTCCAGTTCGGTGCCATCACGCGCGATCACGCGGAACGCGGTCGGCGTGTAAAACCAGCCGTCGATTTCTATCCTCGCTGCCGTGCCGTAAATGGCGGCGGGGTTGCCCGAGGCGGCCAGCAAGGTCGTGGTCAGCACTGCGTGGGCGCCGCTGTCGTACTGGAAGATCATCGACGTGGTGGCGTCAACGCCGGTAAACGCCGGATCGCTGACCGCGGTGATCCGTGCCGGCACGCCGAGCACAAGGCTCGCGAACGAGACCGGGTATATTCCAAGGTCGAGCAAGGCCCCGCCGCCCAGTTCCGGCGCGAACAGCCGGAACTGCCGGTCCCGGGCGAACCACTGCCCGTGCTCGGCAGTCAGATACACGACGTCGCCGAGCGTTCCGGCGGCGAGGATCTCCCGCACCCGCGCGATGTGGGGCAGGAAGCGCGTCCACATTGCTTCCATGAGGAACGTCCCCTGCTGGCGCGCCGCGTCGATCATCTCGCGCGCCTGGGCGGCGTCCATGGCGAACGGCTTTTCCACGAGCACGGCCTTGCCCGCGCTGATCGCCAGCAGCGCGGCATCGTGATGGCCTGGGTGAGGCGTAGACACATACACGGCATCAACATCCGGATCACTGACGAGAGTCTGGTAGCTCGCGTGCCGGTGCGGTATGCCGAATTCGTCTCCGAATGCCTCCGCCGAAGCCAGCGACCGTGACCCGACGGCAATAATCTCACTGTCAGGCTCAAGCGCGAGATCATGCGCGAAAGCGTGGGCGATGCCGCCCGTAGCGAGGATTCCCCAGCGAATCGGGCGGTCATGCCGTTGCGTCATCCCACTACTCCTCTGAGGCAACCCGGCAGCGCAGCTGCACGCGAGGCACAGCACCGTAGCTGGTTGGCCGTTCACCATGGGAAATACCAGGGACTGATCCGGCCCGTGGCGCGGACTCGACAACCCTAACGACGGCCGCAAAGAGCAGCAAACAGACACCTAGCCGGTCCAGGCCTGAAGCGAGCTGGCAGTCGACGACGAGATTCGCGGCGCCGTGGCTGCTCTGACCCGCGGACATGCAGCCCGGCCGGCCTGGGATGCTAGTCATCAGCCGACGCCGCTCACCGCCGCTGCCGCCGAGCAGGAACGTGAAGCGATTCAGGTCACCGCACAGGTAGGGCTGCCCATGCCCGGCGTGCATCCCGAACGCCCCTGAACATCCCGTGTCTAGCCCTACCTAGCGCCATCGGCGGCATGGGAGCACTCGGTGCCGGTCCCTCGAGGCGGCGAAGCGAGCGCCAAGATGCCGGGCGACGTCTCGCGGGCAGCAAGGACTCAGCGGGCGGGAACCGGCTCGGACGGCCGCCACTCCCGCCTGATCAGCCCGTAGACCCACGAGTCAGAGATCTCGCCGTTCACGACGCAGTCTTCCCGCAGCGTCCCTTCACGCACGAACCCGAGTTTCTCCAGCACGCGGGCAGATGCCACGTTGCGTGTATCGGTCTCAGCCTGGACGCGATTCAGGTCCAGCGTTTCGAATGCCCACTGCAGCAAAACGCGCGCGGCCTCCGTCGCGTAGCCGTGGCCCCACGCTGCGTCGTCGAAGCAGTAGCCCAGCGATGCACTGCGGTAGTCCGGATTCCACCGGTTCAGGCTGCACCAGCCGATGAGGGCCCCGTCGGAGACACGATCCACGGCCAGCCGCGCCCCGGTGCCCTCCTCTGCCATCTGCCGGCAAGCCGTGATGAACCGCTCGGAGCGCACGTGTTCGCTCCACGGCGGCGCGTCCCAGTAGCGCATCACATAGGCGTTGCTGTGCAGCGCGAAGAGGTCGTTCGCATCTGCGTCGTCGAAGGGACGCAGCCGAAGGCGAGCGGTGTGCAGCGTGGGGGTGGGCAGCGACACGCTCGTCATGTTTCCTCCGGTGATGGTGGCCGATCAACCAGACATCTGATTCCGGCGACTCGCAACTGGTTTTCTCGGTGGGCGGGAGAGCGACGCGCGCGCTCATCGACAGGACCTGTGCTGGTGAGCCTGTTGGCCTGTTCGGCTTTCGTGAGCAGCGATCGGTTAAGCCGGGCTGTATAGGCCTCCATCGGCACTGCGCAGCGGGCTGGTGAGAGTGCCATCTCGCTGATTGCTGATTGTCAGGGCTCTGCGAGTTACCCGCTCTGGCCGTCACCTGCCGGCGAGCCAGAACCCGCGAGTCATGGTCGGCTCGACCGCGGCCTGCTTGCTGTCGGCCAGATCAATCCCGACGATCGCGTTCTGCAGCGGCAGCAGCTGCCTCATCCGAGCCAGCCGCACGCTCCTGTTGCGGTCTCCCCTGGACAAGCCGGTACGGTCACTCACGGACGTCCTCCTCGATGCGCTGGCATACCAAGCCCGACAACCGCATCAGGAGGACGTCTCCACATCCAGCACCGACGCGCTTCGAGGAGTTACTAGCGGATGCTGCGTCGGCGATCTGCGGCTCTGAGATCGCGGGTGGGGTGGCTCACGGTGGCTGGCATGGAAGGCGGCTTGCTCTTGTACGTTCGGACCGGCGGACGGTAGAACCCGTATATGCGCAAGGTGGAAGCTGCGGCAGAGCAGACTGCCCACGCACCCCCCGAGGTCGTCTGGTCCCTGCTCAGCGACGTCATGGTGTACCCACGATGGGGACCGTGGCGCAAGGCCGGCTACCGGAGCGAGGGCGACGCGGCCGCGAACGGCAAGGGCGCCGTCTACTGGCTGGAGGGCTCAAAGCGGTACGGGTTCCGGTACCCCGTATCGGTCGAGGAAATCCTCGACGTCGAGCCTGGCAAGCGGCTGGCCTACACCGTTCTGCGCGGCATCCCGGTGCGCAACTACCGGGCCGAGGTGACGCTGACCCCGTCACCCGACGGCACCCTCATCCGCTGGGGCGCATCGTGGGACCGGACCATCCTGGGCCGCCTGGTGTACCGGCCGCTGCGCAACCTGTACCCGGTCATCGTGGCCGGCCTGGT
>JASHSZ010000330.1 GCA_030040815.1 Streptosporangiaceae bacterium | reverse complement strand
GCGAAGGCGAGTAGCGCGCTGGACAGAGCGCCGCTCTGCAGCGCGATGCCGACTGGGCCGGCCGCCAGCGGCAGCGGAACCGTGAGTCCGAACGGCGCCGCAGGCGCGGCGGTGTTGAGGAAGCCAAGCGTGTTCGGCCCGAGCAGCAGGATGCCGTGCCGTGCGGCGGCGGCGACCAGGTCGTCCTCCAGCCGCTGCCCGGCACTGCCCGCTTCCCGGTAACCGGAGGCGAGGATCACGGCGTTCCGTACCCCGGCCGCCCCGGCATCCTGGATCACCCCGGCGACGGCCTCGGTCGGCACGAGGATGAACGCGAGGTCGGCCGGCTCGGCGAGGTCACGCAGGCTACGCACCGCAGGCCGGCTGAAAACGGTCGAATGCCGCGGGTGCACAGGCAGCAGCGCGCCAGGGAAGCCGACGGCGGCACTGGCCGCCACGATGAACCGGGACCAGCCGGATGTCTCGGAAGCGCCGACCATCGCGACGCTGCGCGGGGCGAAGAACTCTGCCAGCCGCTCCGGGGTGACGAGCTCGCGCACGGCCGCGCGGGTGGACGGCGCCGCGGAACCCGACGAGCCCGTTCCCTCTCCCGCGGTCGCGGACGCGATGGGACTGATCGTGGTCACGCCGGCACCCGCGGCTCCTTGGGCAGCCCGAGGGCACGCTCGGCGATGATGTTGCGCTGGATCTCGTTCGTGCCGGAGTAGATCGATCCCGCGCGGCTGGCGAGGAACACGTTCTGCCAGCCGGTCGTCGGGTAGCCGTCACCTGGCGGCCGGATCAGCGCGTCGCTGCCCTCGATGTCCATCGCAATCTCGCCGAGCCGCTTGTGGTACTCGCTCCAGAACAGCTTGTTGATCGACGCCTCGGGGCCAGGGCGGCGGCCCTGCGCGAGCCCGGCCAGCGCGCGCAGCCCGGCGAACCGCATGAGCTCGACCTGCGTGTAGGCCCACGCCAGCTGCTGCCTGGTGCGCGGGTCGGCGGCGACGCCGCGCTTACGGGCGGTCTCGGTCAGCGCCCAGAACTCCCGCTCATAGGCCAGGTGCTGCACCGACGCGCTGCCGCCGCGCTCGTAGCCGAGCGTCGTCATCGCCACCCGCCAGCCGTTGTTGAGGCCGCCGATGACGTTGAACAGCGGCGCCCGCACGCCGTCGAGGAAGTCCTCGCAGAACTCAGCCGCGCCGGTCATCTGCCGCACCGGCCGGTAGCTGACCCGCGGGTCGGTGAAATCGATCAGCACGAACGAGATGCCCGCGTGCTTCTCCGCCGCCGGGTCGGTGCGGCAGAGCAGGAACATCTTGTTGGCCCGCGCGGCGCCCGACGTCCACAGCTTCTGGCCGGTGATGACGACCTCGTCGCCGTCGAGCTCGCCCTTGGTCTGCAGCCCGGCCAGGTCCGAGCCGGTGCCGGGTTCGGAGAATCCCTGGCAGTAGACGTCCTCGCCGGTGATGATCCGCGGCAGGAAGTGCGCCTGCTGCTCGGGCGTGCCGTGCACGATGACCGACGGGCCTACCAGGCTCTCGCCCATGCCGCGGACCACCCGGGGGACGCCTGCCCGGTACAGCTCCTCGTTGAAGACCGAGACCCGAACCGCATCTAGGCCCTTGCCGCCGAATTCGGCGGGCCACTGCGGGCAGACGAGCCGGGCGTCCGACAGCTCGCGCTCCCACTCCGCGTAGAGCGGGTGCTGCATCGCCGCCGCGCGCCGTTCGCTCCCGTAGCCACCGGTGGTGACGACGTTGTTCCAGTCGGTGAGGTCCGCGAGCCCGGCCGGGGCGTGCCCGCCGATCCAGTCCCGGATCTCCGCGCGAAACTGCGCGATCTCCGGCCCAAGGTCAAGTTCCATCGAGCCTCCCGGCACCGCTACCAGCCGAGGGGCGTCGCCCGCCCGCCCGCCGACCGAGGCAATCTTAGAATCGCGTTCTAGAGGGAATGAAATCCCGGCTCCGCCGCCGCTGTCAAGAGCGGCCGGCTTGCGTCGCGAGCGCCGCGCCGCCCGCGCCGCGGCGGCTCGGGCGTCAGGAAGCGGCGCCAGCTCTGCGGATGCCCGCCATGGACGCCGCTGGCTCAGCCAGGCACTCCGAGCACGGCCGGTCTGCCGTTGCCTGCTGGTGCCGCGCGGTAGCGGCTCCCCCGCCCGCCGCGCGACGACTCATCGCTGCCCCTCCGCCGCCGGCCCTCGTCTCGGAGCTACCTGCCGCACCTCCAGGCCCCGCAAACCTGCGCATGCGCCGCCCGTGCCCTTGCGGATGGGCGGCCGCGAGCTGGGCCGAAGCAGCGCGTGTCCGGGCTCAGCCCGTCACGGCCGGGCCGGGCCGCCTGCCATCAGCCGCCGCGCGTACTCGATGACCGCGTCGATGACCTCGTCCGCCAGGGCCCTCGTCCTGGCCGCCGCGACCTCGCGCGCGCCCTCGCCGATGACGGAGGTGAGCACGGCCGCGTACAGCCGGTCCAGCGAGGTGTCCGCGAGGCGCAGCAGGGCATCGTTCTGCCGGATCCACTCGTGGCCGCGATGGCGTCTCATCAGCTCGAAGCCGCGCGGGCCGTCGCCGGAGGAGAACAGCATCGCCAGGTCCCGCCGTTGCCAGGCACCGTCAAGGTAGGCCCGCGCGCCGGCCGCGAACAGCTCGGCCGGATCGCTGACCCCGGCTCGCTTCGCCGCCGCGACGGCCGCGCTCGCCGCCTCCTCGTAGGCGGCCTGATGCTCCTGCCACAGCGCGAGGAACAGCTCGCTCTTACCGCCGAAGTGGTGGTACAGGCTGCCCACGCTCGACCCGGCTCGCTCGACGACGTCGGCGATGCTCGCCTCGGCGAAGCCCTGCCGCGCGAACACCTCGCGAGCCGCGTCCAGCAGCGCACGTTGGGTTTGCGCCGTGCGCCCCCACTGCCAGGAGCCGACTACCGGCTTGCGCGCCTGCGCCTCCGTCATCGTGCTGCTCACCATCCAGCTTGGATCCTGCCACTGTGCAACATCGCGGCACCTGCGCGCCACATCCGCGGGCGCGAAACTGTCCGCCTGCTGGGTGCGATCCACCAGGGGGGAACGGGCCGCCTGCCCGACGCGGCCGTCCGTCAGTGCGCCCCCCGCCGCCGGCCGGGTTCGCGGTCCAGCGGCCCTATCGGCGCGGCGTAGCCGGAACGGCGACGTCGTGAGCGACGGCGGCAGATAGCGCCGCTAGGTCGAGCCGCCGGTGTCGAGCGTCGCCGACACGACGACATTGCTCAGGTAGTGGCCGGTCGCATAGTCGAACGTCCCGCCGCAGGTGATCAGTCGTAGCTGGGCATCCGGGAGCGCGGCGTACACCGCCGTCGTGGGGAACTGTGTCTTCAGGAACGTCTGCACGGCGGTGACCTGGAACACGGCCAGGCTGCCGTCGGCCCGGCGTACATAGACGAGCTGGCCGGGCTGCAGCAGCCGCAGCCGGAAGAACACGGCGGGCCCAGCCTGCGAGTCCACGTGCCCGGCTATGACAGCGGCTCCGGTCTGGCCTGGCCGGGGGCTGCCGGTATACCAGCCCGCCACCGCGGTGCTCGACGGTACCTGCAGCATGCCTGCCGTCGTAAGCCCTAGCTGGACCAGGCTGGTGCTCACCCCGATGGCCGGAATCGTCAGGCTGACCGGCAGCGCAACGGGCGCGGACGAGGCCCGCGGCGCGGCGGCCTGCGGTGCGGCGGCCCAGCGCCCGCGCGGCACGGGCACGAACGGAGTCTTGCCGACAGCGGCCGCGGACCGCCCGGTCTGGCTGGCCCAGGCTAGCCCGGCGGCGGCGCCGATGAGCAGGACAATGCCCGTCACCAGTGCCGCGGCGGCCCACGGCCGGCGCACGCCCCAGGTCGGCGCCGCGTGGCGGCCTCGATTACCGCGCATGGCGGGCCGGTCGGCGGCGCCGACTCACGAGCACGGCACCAACGCCGGCGAGCAGCAACCCTGCCACGCCCACGACGACCCACGGCTGCAACGGCGCACCGGGCCGTGCCGCTGCGCCCCCCAGCCCGGCCTGCACGCCAGACGCGGGCGCGACGGTGCTACCAGCGGCGTCGAGCAGGTCGTCGATGCCGAGGCCGCCCGGCTCGTCGAGCACGGCCAGCGTGTAGACGCTGCCGGCGGTAAGGGTCACCTGCTGTGACGCGGTCTCACTCGGGCCTGCCGCCTGGACGGTCCAGGTTCCGGCCGGCACCGGCAGGAAGCCCGTCGCGTCCCCGAACCGCAGCCCGGACGTTAGCGCCTGGCCGGCCACGGTCACCGTGACGGTGTCCTGCAGCAGGGACGCCTGGATGACCTGAACCAAGGCCGCCCCGCTCGGCGTCGTCAGCGGATCATCGAAGACCTCGAGGCGCAGCCCGGACTCCGGGCCCATGCCAGCCACCGTGTAGGCGTCGCCGGCGGTGACGTCGAGCGTCGTCGACAGCACGGGCTTGGTGCTGGCCGAGGCCCCGGCCGGGCGCATGGCAACGGTGTACTCGCCAGCGGCAACCGACTCGAACGGCGACACGGTGCCGTAGCTCACGTGATGCAGGACGAGCTGCGCGGTCGAGTCGCCAAACGAGTACAGGTAGACGTCGACAGCCGGCGTGTTGGGCGACAGGTGCGCCAGCCGGACATATCCGTCGCCCGTGCTCTGCGCCGACGCGGCCGGCGCCGTCAGCGCCAGCAGGGCCAGGGTTCCGGTCAGCACAGCTACCAGCACCCGGAGCAGCTGCCTTGGCTTCGTTACCAGATTCATGTGCTTCTCCCTGCACCG